>CALBVR010000111.1 GCA_937969565.1 uncultured Acidimicrobiales bacterium
GTCCTCCGGCGACCTTCCCGCGGTTGGGGGCGGGGGCCGAAGCCACTACAGTGTGTGCCTCACGGGATGTGGCGCAGCTTGGTTAGCGCGTCGGTCTGGGGGACCGAAGGTCGGAGGTTCAAATCCTCTCATCCCGACCAGCAGATGCCCGAGGCATCACCACGGCTCGAACCCACGGGTTCGAGCCGGCTGGCGTTTTGGATCAGTTCACGACCCAGAGGACGCCTTCGATGACGCGCCAGATCAGGTAAGCGGCCAGCGCGACCACGACGATCCAGAAGTGCCACGGTGCCGACTCGCCCACGGTCCGTTCCTCGACCTCGGGAGCATCGGCCTCAACGGCCTCGCCACAGTTGGGGCAGCTGCCATCGGTCGCAAGCGCCGAGGGGGCATGCCACGACGAGCAGCTGTCACACCAGGCCATCGATGCGCTCCGGTCAGCTGCGACGAACGGCAAGGATCGCGACATCGTCGTCGATCAGGCCGTTGGCGAAGTCTCGGGCTTCCTCGAGCAGACCCTTCGTGAGGACCTCGGGCGCCGCACCCGGATCACGTCGGATCGCCATGGCGATGCGTTCCTCACCGAACAGCTCGTCGCCACTGCGCGCCTCGGTGAGTCCGTCGGTGTACAGCAGGACGAAATCGTCCGAGGCAAGCGGGATTTCCTTGCTGAAGTACTGGGCGCCCGGGTCGAGCATGAGCAGCGGTCCGGTGGCGCGCAGCGGCTGCACTTCGCTCGCATGCCAGAGCCAGCCGGCCGGGTGGCCGGCGGAGGCGTAGCGAAGCGTGCCCGCCTCCGTGTCGAACACGACGACGATCATGGAGATGAACTCTTCGCCACGGTCCATCTCGGCCATCTGCTGGTTGAGTTCTTCGAGTGCCTGGGCCGGGTCGCGGAACTGGCGGAGGAACACCCGCAGCAGGTACTTGGCCTGGAATGCGGTGATGGACGACTCGATGCCGTGTCCGGCCACGTCGCCGATGACGGCGGCAAGGCGGGTGTCGCCCACGCGGTAGACGTCGAAGAAGTCACCGGCCATCAGCCCGGAACCCGCTTCGTACACCCGGCCGACCTCGAAGCCGGTGAAGTCGGGAAGCGCATCGGGCGCAAGGCGGCTCGCCCACGCCTTCGGCGCGAAGTCTTCCTGTTGGAGAGCCTCTTCCGCCCGCTTCTCGAGGAAGAAGCGCTGGCGGGACAGACGTGCCTCGCGGATGGCGCCGCGCGACCAGTAGATCGAAATGAGCGCCGGGACGCCGGCGATTGCGTAGACCATCGCCACGCGGTCGTCGTTGGACGTCGCCGTCAGAAACGAAGCGAACGACAGTGCGCCGTACAGCAACGCCGAGTGCAGCTCCTTGCGGAACGCGGACTGGGCCAGTCGGTACGCCGAATCCTCCTGCGTGTTCTCGACGTCGTGTTCGACGTTGTTCAAGAACCGTCGGCGGTAGCGCGCCGAGCGGGCCCACCCGAAGGCGGCGACGAGGAACACGATCCCCAGCCCGACAAGAATGACGGTCTTCATTGCGGAAAAGCCTACTTCAGTCCGACCGACGGCGGACGCGAAGCTTGATCGGGGTCTGTCCGAGGTCGAACTCTTCGCGAATCATCCGTTCGAGATACCGCAGGTACGTTCGCGGCAGTTCCTTGTTCGTGAACAGGGTGAATGTGGGCGGATCCGTCGCTCCCTGAGTGCCGTACAGCACCCGCCCGCCTTCCGGGGCCGGCTGGGCCACCTGAGCGGCCCGCAGGAGGTTGTTGACCTTCCGGGTGGGGATTCGGGTCGAATAGTCGACGATGGCGCCGGAGAGGGCCGGCCAGAGCCGCTGAACGCTCTTGCCGGTCAGCGCACTGATGCGCAGGATCGGCGACTCGCCGACGAAGTGCAGCTTGCGCTCGACCTGCTTGGTGACCTCTGCGCGGGCTTCGGCGTCGAGCAGCTCCCACTTGTTCAGCAGAATCACGATCGGGCAGCCGGCAGCATCGACGCGCTCGGCGAGGCGCTGGTCCTGGGCAGTCACGCCGACGGTCGCGTCGATCACGAGAAGGGCGACGTCAGACTTGTCCACCGCTCGCAGGGCCCGCACGAACGAGTAGTACTCGGTCTCCTCGTCGACGCGGGCTTTGCGCCGCATGCCGGCCGTGTCGACGAATCGAACAGGACCGTTCGGCGTCTCCACGACGGTGTCGATGGCATCGCGGGTCGTACCGGGCATGTCGTGCACAACCGCCCGGTTCTCACCGATGAGGTAGTTGAACAACGTGGACTTGCCAACGTTTGGCCGGCCGACGATCGAGACGGAGAAGATTCGGTTTTCTTCTTCCTCCTCCTCTTCCTCCTCGATCTCGGGAAGCACCGCCAGGATCTCGTCGAGCAGATCGGCTGCGCCGAGCCCGTGCAGTGCGCTCAGTGCCCTCGGCTCGCCGAGCCCGAGCGACATGAGGTCCCAGATGCGATGCTCCTGCGCCTCGGAGTCGACCTTGTTCGCCACGAGGAAGACCGGGGCGTCGATGCGACGAACGAGGTTGGCGACCTGTTGGTCGTCGCCCGTCACGCCGACGGCGGAGTCCACGACCATGAGGACGACGTCGGCGTCGGCAATCGCGCGTTCGCTCTGGCGGGACACCTTTGCGTCGAGCGCATCGCCGTCCGCGTCGGAGATCCAACCGCCGGTGTCGATGAGCGTGAACTCGCGACCCATCCACTCGCAGACGACCTCTTTGCGGTCGCGGGTGACACCGGGCCGTTCCTCCACGATCGCCTCCTGGCGTCCGAGGAATCGGTTGATCAGGGTCGACTTGCCGACGTTTGGACGGCCGACGATCGCGACGGTGGGCAGGCTCATTTCGGCTCCAATGCCGCTCGCAGGGCCACGCCGTCGGTCGGGATGACCTCGACCGGGCGGGGAAGGTCGTCGGGGCTCGTTCCATCGAGGAAGACGCCCCGGTTCAGGCAGACATCGGGGAGCAGATAGCGGTGCCCCTCCGGTTCGGCGGCGAGCACGCGGGAGAGGTCCTCCCCCACGAGCAGCCCGGCGACGCCGACATTGCCGCCAAAGAAGTCGTTGTCGACCGCAATGACGCGAACGTCGTCACGATCGAGATCGGCGATCAACGGTTCGAGCACGGCGGCGCCCAGGGATCCGGTGAGAATTCCAACCGGAGCGTTTGCCCGCGGCCGCAGCTGGACGAGCGAGCCGCCGTCGGGTTCGTCGTCGCCGCAGGTTCGTGGTGCGCGGTAGCCCTCGGCCGGGGCGGCATCGACCCAGGAGAAGAATCCGGCTTCGGTGCCGATGCCCTCGTCGACGAGACCGGTGAACTCCGCCTCGAACGTCCGGGCCATCCCGATGCCGTCCTCATGCATGGGCGTGTCGCCATAGTGGTCGCGAGGGGGAAACGGACGGCGAGCGGCGATGTAGTACTCGTCGGCCGCGTGCACGAGACGACGGCCCGTCAGCTTGGCGTACACGTCCTGCCACCGTTCGACGGAGTCGATGACCGCGTTCGCCTCCTCGACCGTGTGCGGACGCATCCGCTCCTCGGTCGAGTACTTGGAGACGCCGAGGGGCACGACACACACGGTCTCAAGGTCGGCGTAGCGGTCGGCGATGTCGGCGAGCGTGCGCTCGAGCACGGTCCCATCGTTGAGACCAGGACACACGACGACCTGCCCGTGCACCTCGATGCCGGCGTCCAGAAGCGCTCGCAGCCAGCGCAGGCTCGACGCTCCCCGCCGGTTTCGGAGCATCTCCTCACGGACGGATGGCTCGGTTGCGTGAATGCTCACGTTCAACGGGCTGAGCTTCTCGGTCACCACCCGCTCGAAATCGGCTTCGGTGAACCGGGTCAGCGTCGTGTAGTTGCCGTACAGGAAGGACAGTCGGTAGTCGTCGTCCTTCAGATACAGGCTCTTTCGGAGCCCCGGCGGCAGCTGATAGATGAAGCAGAACTCGCAGTGGTTGTCGCACGTACGGACCTCGTCGAACAACGCTGAGTGCACCTCGATGCCCAGCGGTTGGTCTGTGGGCTTCTCGACCTCGAGGTCGAGCATCAGGCCGTCGCGGATGATTTCGAACGCGATCGATTCGCCGTCGGTGAGCGTGCGGTACTCGAGGATGTCCCGGGGCTGCTCCCCTTCGATCGTCCACAGCTCGTCGCCAACGGCAAGGCCGGCGGTGTCCGCCGGCGAACCGGGTTCGACGCTGATGACCCGAGGCGAACTCATCCCTACAGGCTACGGCTCCACGGTCCGGATGGTTGCCTACCGTCCATTGAGGCGAAGGGGTGCGGGCCCGCCCGCGTAGACTGAGCCCATGACCGTCGATCAGGTTCTGCTGGCCGCTCCCCGGGGCTTTTGCGCCGGAGTCGAAATGGCCATCAAAGCGCTGGCGGCGATGGTGCGAGCCTTCGAGCCACCCGTGTACTGCTACCACGAGATCGTGCACAATCGCCTCGTCGTCCAACGGTTCGAGGACATGGGCGTCATCTTCGTCGACGACATCTCCGAAGTGCCCGAAGGCCGGCCGGTCATGCTTTCCGCCCACGGCTCCGCTCCCGAGGTCGTCCGGGCCGCAAGTGACGCCGGCGGCTACATGGTCGACGCCGTCTGTCCGCTCGTCACGAAGGTCCATCACGAGGTCAAGGTGCGGGCCGGAAAGGGCTTCCAGATCGTCTACGTCGGCCACGAAGGACACGAAGAAGCCGTCGGAACGATGGCGGTCGCTCCCGAGGCCATCCACCGCGTCGAGTCGATCGAAGAGGTCGAAGCGCTACCCGAGATGGACGCGCCGACGGCGTTGCTCGCCCAGACCACGTTGAGCCACCGCGATTGGGAGAGCGTGCAAGATGCTGCCCTCGAACGCTGGCCGGACATGTGGACCCCGGGCCGCAGCGACCTGTGCTTCGCCACGACCAACCGCCAGGGCGCGCTCGTCGAGATCGCCCCGAAGTGCGACGCGATGATCGTCATCGGCTCCGCCAACTCCTCCAACACCATGGCGCTGGCCCGCCTCGCCACAGAGTCGGGCTGCGAGCGGGTCTTCCGGGTCAACACCGCAGACGAGCTGCCTGACGACCTGTCGGGAACCGTTGGCGTGACGGCAGGGGCCTCGGCCAGCGAAGAGCTCGTCGAGTCCGTACTCAACCGGCTCGGTCCGCAGAACGGCGTGTCCGAGGTCCGGATCACCGAGGAGGACGAATACTTCCCGCCTCCCCGTCGCCTTCGGGATCTCCTCGGCGCCATCGATGCGGCATCGGCGCTCTCGCTCGGCCGGGATCCAACGCTTTCGCCCTCGAGTGGCGACCGACAGATCGGTGCGAGCGAAGTCCTCCGACTTCTCGGCTGACCAACGCGGTCAGCGCAGCGAGCGAGCCTCGTCGTAGAGCTTCTGCATCTCGACGCGCAGGGCCTCGGTGTGGCGCTTGACCTCGTTGCGCGACACCCGCCCCTTCTCGTTCTGCATCGGCGGATCCATCGGTTCGCCGATCACGAAGACGATCTTGCGCGGGTAGACCATCTTCTTGCCGATCGGCATCGCCTCTTCGCTGCCGGCGATGCCCACCGGCACGACCGGGCATTGCTGGCGACCGGAGACGAAGCTCGGCCCGTCGAACATGTTCTCGGCGAGCACCTCGTGGCCGGAGCGCCGGGTGCCCTCCGGAAACATGACCAGCGTCTCCCCGCGTTCGAGGATCTCCTCCGCTGCGCGAAGGGCGCCGCGGTCAGCTGCGCCACGGGAAACCGGAAAGCCGCCGAGCATCGTGAGCAACCAGTCAGCGGCCTTGTTGACCTCCCACAGCGACGCCTTCCCCATGAACCGGATCGGTGCCTTGCGCACGACCGGCAGGATCGGCGTGTCCAGATTGGATCGATGCACCGGGGCCAGCACGAACGCTCCCGAGGTGGGCAGCCGTTCGGCATGGTGCAGTTCGTACCGGAACCACAGCTTCGTGACAATGACGACGATCGCCCGAGCGATCACCCAGGTGACCCGCTGCAGGCGGGAAAGCCCGTCGCCGTAGGCGTCCGGTGTGCTCATGCGGTCCCTCCAGTCCCGTTCGCTGCGGCGGTTCGCTGCGTCCAGAGCTCCACGATCGTGTCGACAACCTCGCCGATCTCGATGCCGGTCGAGTCGATGACTTCGGCGTCGTCCGCGATTGTGAGCGGATCGTGCTCGCGGTTGCTGTCGATCTCGTCGCGCTGCGCAATCCGGCGCTGCATGTCTTCGAGATCGGTCGCTCCGGTCTGTGCTGCCCGCCGGCGAGCCCGCTCCTCGACCGACGCCGTCAGGTAGATCTTCATCGTCGCGCCGGGGAACACTGCAGAACCGATGTCCCGCCCCTCGACCACGGCCGCACCGCGATCGGTTGCCCAGTCGCGTTGTCCCGCCGCGAGAACCCGTCGGACGCCCTCGATTGCTGCGACCGGAGAGACCGATGAGGTCACCTCCGGGGTCCGGATGTCCTCTGTGACATCCTCACCATCGATCGTCACGACCGATCCGACATGGATCACGGCGTTCTCCGCCACGGAGGTGACCGCCGCGTCGTTGTCGATGCCGACGCCGCTCCGAAGGACCGCCAACGCAACCGATCGGTACATGGCACCGGTGTCGAGGTGCGGCAGACGGAGACGCTCGGCAACCATCGCGGCAACGGTCGACTTGCCGGACCCGGCGGGACCGTCGATGGCGAGCACCAGCGGCTCTGCGCGGGCGGTGGCCCGGAGTTGATCGAGCATGTCGAAGTAGCCGGGGAAGGTCTTGGCAACGCAACCCGGGTCGAGGATCGTGACGGGCGTGTCCGCGAGCCCGAGCAGCGCCATCGACATGGCCATGCGATGGTCTTCGTAGGTCTCCACTTCGGCGTGGTGATGCGGCCCGCCCACGACCGTGAAACCGTCGTCGTCGATCGTTGCCTGCACGCCGAGTCGGTTCAGCTCGGCCACCGAGGCGGCCAGGCGATCGGATTCCTTGGTCGTTCGGATGAACCCGATCCCGGTGACGGAACTGACGCCATCCGCGCGTGCAGCGAGCGCCGCGAACGTCGGTGCGGTGTCGCTCATCGGCCCGAGATCCACATCGATGGCCTGCAGCGTGCCGCTCCCCCGCACCTCGATGTGGTCAGGGGCCACCCGGACATCGACGCCCATGCGACGCAGGACGTCGGCGAAGCCAACGTCGCCCTGAGCGGAGTCGGAGCCCAGACCGCGGACGCAAACCCGCCCGCCGACGATCGCTGCAGCGGCAAGCGGGTAGCTGGCCGTGGACGCATCCGGTTCGACCACGTACTCGGTGCCGGCGTACCCACCCGGGGCGACCCGAAGCACGTTCGTATCCGACCACTCCACGTCGGCGCCGAACCGTTTCATGACCGAACGGGTCATCTCGATGTACGGACGGGACACGACGGTGCCATCCAACGTCAGCTCCAGTCCGTTCGGCAGCGCCGGGGCGACGAGCAACAACCCGGAGATGAACTGGCTCGACACGTCGGCGGGGATCGTGACCCGATCGCCGATCGCTCCGACCGAGCCGACATCGATGGGAAGCGCATCGCCATCCACGAGCCCGCCAAGGCTCCGCATGGCGTCGAGGAGGGGGCCCATCGGGCGCCCGAGCATCTGTGGGTGTGCGGTGAGCTGTCCGCCGTCGCTGCAGAGCAGCATCGGAGCCACGAACCGTGCGGTCGTGCCGGACATGTTTGCGTCGATGGGATCGTGGGGCCGTCGAAGGTCGCCACCAGCGCCGTGCACGGTCGCGGTCGTGCCGTCGAGCTCGACCACCACGCCGAACGCTTCCAACGCGCCGATCATCGCCCGGGTGTCGTCGGACAACCCGAGGTTGTGGAGCACGCTGACCCCGTCGGCGAGGCCGGCCACCACGAGGGTCCGGTTGGTCAGGCTCTTCGATCCCGGAAGATCGACGTCCATGTCCAGCGTGCCCTCGATGGGCTCGACGCGCCGACTCATGAGAGCGGCCGCACCGACGGCCGGTATCCGCGGGCGAGCAGCCCGCCGCGGAGGACGTCTGCAACCTCGGCGTTGACCAGGAGGACGATCACACCGGTCGGTCCCTCGGCCGAGTGGGCGATCTCGAGGTCGTAGATGTTCACATCGAGCTCGGCCGCAAGGCTTGTCAATGCGGCCAGCTCGCCGCGCTGATCCTTCACCCGAACACGAACTTCGGCCAGGTTCGGAGGTAGCGGAACGGCCGACGGCAGATTGACCCGCGCCTTGCGGGCATGCGTGAGCTCGGAGCGGAGCAGGTCGACGTCGCCATCGGCGACCGCAGTTCGCAGCTGCCCGAGGCGATCGATCACCTCGTCGAGCGCGTCGGTGATTGCGTCCCGATTCTGGATGCAGATCGGTGGCCAGATGTCCGGTGAGCCGGCCGCAATCCGTGTCATGTCCCGGAAACCGCCGGCGGCGAGGCGCAGCATCGCCATGTGTTCGTCGCTGCGCCGATCGGCCACGTTCATCAGCGCGGCAGCCGTCAGGTGGGGAACGTGCGAAACCGCAGCCACGATCCGGTCGTGGTCGAGCGGCTGCAACGTCACCGGATCGGCGCCGAAACTGGCCACCACCTCGTGCACGAGGGCGAACGATTCATCGGAGGTTTCCGCGGAGGGCGTGATCGGCCAGACCGCACCTCGAAACAGATCGGCCCGAGCGCCGGCGAGGCCGGTCTGTTCCGAACCGGCCATTGGATGCGAGGGCACGAAACGGGCGTGGGTGACAGCCGCCGAGATCGGCCCCTTCACGCTTCCTGTGTCCATGATGACGGCGTTCGTCTCGGCAAGAAGCGACGTCGCAAGTTCGGGTACGGCATCGACCGGCGTGGCGATCACGACAAGTGAACAACCGGCCGGGACTTCCGCCGTGGCGACGACGCCCTGCTCGATGGCTGCAGCGGTCCGATCGGGGTCGAGATCGAAGCCGTGAACGTCCCATCCGGCATCCTGAAGCGCAAGCGCGACGGATCCGCCGATGAGGCCGAGGCCGACGACGGCAGCCGCTCGATCGCCCGGTGGAATGGTGGTGGACACGGCAGATGAGCCTACTGGTCTGTGGTGGCGGCCCGTTCAGCGGACTCGGCCGCAGCGGTCTCCAACGCTCGCAATTCCTCACCCGTGACCTCGCGCCACTCCCCCGGCTGCAACGAGCTGTCGCTGAGCGGGCCGATTCGGACGCGAACCAGGCGGGTGACCGGATGCCCGACCGCATCGCACATCCGGCGAATCTGTCGATTGCGCCCTTCATGGATGACGATCCGGAGCAGCCCCGGCGACAGCTGGGAGACACGGGCGGGCGAGGTTCGCCCATCGTCGAGATCGACGCCTTCGCGCAACGTGCGGAGCGCGCCTCGTCCGGGCTCACCGTCGACGCTGACGAGATACTCCTTGTCGACGCCATAGGACGGATGGGTGAGCCGCTGCGCCAGTCCCCCATCGTTCGTCAACAGGATGAGCCCCTCGCTGTCGGCGTCGAGTCGGCCGATCGGGTAGATCCGGCGGTCCGTTTCGACGAGCTCGACGACGGTCGAACGGCCGTGGGTGTCGCTGGCGGTCGAGATGACGCCGACCGGCTTGTTCAGCACGAAGGTCACCCGGGACATGTCGACCCGCGTGACGACGCCGTCGACGGCGATCTCGTCGACGAGCGGATCCGCCTTCGCCCCGAGTTCGGCGACTTCGCCGTTGACCGTGATGCGGCCCTCGGCGATCAGATCTTCGACCACCCGGCGCGACGCCACTCCGGCCGCGGACAGGACTTTTTGCAACCGAGCCGGGCCGGACGGCTCGGCTGGCTGGCCATCAGTCACCGGTCGGTGCGATGGGCTGGTCGGCGCCGTCCCGGAGATCGATCACGATGCCAGCATCGGCCTGATCGACAACCGCCGCAGCTTCGTCTTCAGCGATGGCTTCGCCGTCGGGTGCTTCCTCCGCCACCTCGACCACGGGCTCGTCGGCCTCGAACCGCAGCCCGTTCTCCAGCGCCTCGACCACCTCGGCCGCCGGCACGAACTCGCCGAGCTCGGGCAGGTCCGCGATGGAGTTGAGGCCCAGCTTCTCCAGGAAGAACGGCGTGGTTCCGTAGAGCACGGCCTGACCGGGTCCGGGGTCCCGCGACACCTCGTCGATGTAGCCGCGTTGCGACAGGGTCCGAACGACTGCGTCGACACTGACCCCGCGGATCGCGGCAACCTGAGCCCGGGAAATCGGCTGCTTGTACGCAACGATGGCCAGCGTCTCGAGCGCTGCGGCCGAAAGGCGCGACGTCTGCCCCTCGAGCACGAAGCGTTCCACATAGGCAGCCTGATCGGGGTGGCTCTGAAAGCGCCAGCCCCCGGCGACACGGGCGAGGATGAAGCCGCGGCTCGCGGCCTCGTACTCGTCGACCAGCAGCTCGCAGGCAGCCTCGACGGCGTCCACGCTCGTCTCGATCAGCTGAGCGAGTAGCCGTGGTTCCACCGGACGCTCGGCCACCATCAGGATCGCTTCGATCGCCGCCCGCAGCTCCTCGGCCAGCGCTTCCGGCTCCACCTCGGCCTCGGCGGGGGTCGTCACCTCGTTCGCCACGTCGGCCGGTGCCTCCACGTCAACCGCAGCGTCATCTGCAGCGCCGTCGAGCGCCGCCTCCTCCGCGGTTTCCACGGTCTGTGCGTCGTCCATCATCCCTCGTACCTGTCGATTGCAATGGCGGAGCGGGCATCGGCGGGGTCGCCACCGATCCACTCCAGTTCGATCTCGCCGAATGCGCGGGCCTGCACGATGTCGATGAGGCCCTGTTTGAAGAGCTCAAGGATTCCGAGGAACCGCACGACCACTTCGATCCGGTCCACCAGGCTCTCGGTGAGAACCCGGAAGTTCACCCGTCCGGCACCGGGGAGCTCGTCGATCAGTTCGCTGACGGCATCGGCAACCGTCGCCTTGACCGCGCTCACGTGGTACAGGTCCAACACTGGTTCCGGCTTGGGCGTCATCGCCCGAATGAATGCGTCCCGAATGTCGATCACTTCGATGCCCTCGAGCATGTCCGGGGCAACGTGCAGGAACTGTTCCTCGACACCGGCAACTCGCGGATAGGAGCGTCCGGCGAGTTCGGTGAGCGAACGCAGTACGCCAGCGGCGTCCTTGAAGGTCTTGCACTCGACGAGCCGTGCGAGCAGCAGGTCGCGTTCTTCGAACAGCGCAAGTTCGTCGTCGAGGTCGAAGTCGTTGTCGTCTGGAAGGAGCCGCCGGGCCTTCAACTCCACGAGGGTCGCGGCGATGAGCAGGAACTCGGTCGCCACATCGAGATTCGTGCTCTCCATACGTTCGAGCTCGACGAGGTAGGCGTCGATGATCGTCGTGAGGGAGATGTCGTAGAGCTCGACTTCCTCCGCCAGGATCAGGTGGAGGAGCAGATCGAAGGGGCCGTTGAAGACATCGGTCTCCACCTGGTAGGACATGTCGCCGATCGTATCGCTGCTGGGGCCGAAGCTCCACGGCGGGCGGCCGTAGGATCGGCGCCATGACCTCACACGGCGTCGTCTGGTTCCGGAACGACCTGCGACTCAACCAGAACCCGGCGTGGGCGCATGCAACCCGCAACCACGACACGGTGAGCGCCGTGGTGGCCATCGACGCCCGCATGTTGGCCGCCGCCGGACCCTTCCGACGTTCGCAGTGGTTGGCCGATGTCTCGGCGCTGGACGAGCAGCTGCGCTCCCTGGGCGGCGGACTGACGGTTCGAGTCGGACGGCCGGTCGACGTGCTGGCGGCGGTGTCCACCGGGGCCGACGCGGTGTACGCCAATCGGTCGTCGAGCCGGTTCGGCCGCGCTCGGGATGCGAGCGTGGCGGCCGCCGTCCGATGCCCGATCGAGGGGTTCTGGGGCACGATGACCGCTCCCCCGGGCTCCGTGCTCACGGGCAAGGGCACCCTCTCCCGTGTCTTCACCCCGTTCTGGAAGGTCTGGGCCAGGACGGCCCTCGAACCATGGCCGGAGCCCGGCGACGCCCGCCTTCAGGCCGGCGAGTCGGACCCGATCCCAGCGCACGACCCTGCTCCCCAGCCTGCTGGCGAGGCGGGAGCGATGGACCGCTTGTTGGCGTGGCTGGACGACGTGGACGCCTACCCCGACACCCGGGATCTGCCCGCCGTGCCGGGAACGAGCGGGCTCTCGACCGCGCTGCGCATGGGGACGCTCGGACCGCGCACGGTGCTCGACGTCGTCGGCACCTCGACGGAGGGGCGGGACGGGTTCGTTCGTCAGCTGGCATGGCGCGACTGGTACGCCCATCTGCTGCTCGAGAACCCGACCATGCCGGACGCCGCGATCCGGCCGGAATACGACGCCATTCGCTGGCGTGAGGACCCGGCCGGGCTCGATGCGTGGAAGCAGGGACGAACGGGCTATCCCATCGTCGACGCCGGAATGCGACAGCTCGCCGCCACCGGCTGGATGCACAACCGGGTGCGGATGATCACCGCGTCGTTCCTGGTGAAGGACCTGCTCGTGGACTGGCGGGAGGGCGAACGCTGGTTCCGTTGGATGCTGACCGATGGCGAGCCTTCACAGAATGCGGGGAACTGGCAGTGGGTGGCTGGAGTGGGCACCGACGCCGCCCCGTACTTTCGGATCTTCAATCCGGTGGCGCAGAGTCGGAAGTTCGACGCGAGCGGGGACTACATCCGCGCATGGGTGCCGGAGCTCGCCGAGCTCGACGCAAAGGCGATCCATGCGCCGTGGGAGTCCGGCCCGCTGGATCTCGCAGCGGCGGGCGTGATCCTCGGCGACAGCTACCCGAACCCGATCGTCGACCATTCGATGGCCCGGGACCGCACGCTCGCCGCCTACAAGCACGCCCTCGGCAAAGACTGACCGCTACACGCTTTCGAGGAGGGGGCGGGGGTCGACCTTCGCCTTCAGGGTCTGACGGCGGGTCCGGGACTCGTTGAGCTGACGATCGAACAGGTCGACCTCTTCCCACACGAGGTCCGCCACCTCGGGCGTCGGAGTGTGCGGCGCATAGATGGTCGTCGTCACGTGCGGGGCCAGAGCCGACAACGACGACGAGGCATGCACGCCGAGATCGCGCCGGCTCGCGGCCACGATCTCCTTCACGGTCATGTCCGGCCGGATCTCCACACCCGCTTCCAACAACCGGTCCTTGCTCTCCTGCCAGCCAGCGAGGATCCGATCCGTCGGGTTCTCCAGGTTCTCTCGCCAACGGCGGCGCAGGAACTTGATGAAGAACACGATGAGCAGCAGCATCAGCGGGAACAACAGCAGGAACAGACCCGAAACAACAAGCACACGGACCGTCGTGGCGGCGCCATCTTCATCGAGTTCGTCCGGATCCGCTTCGTCGGGGTCGGCCTGGTTCGGGCTCTGACCGGTCCCCACGGGAACACCGGTCGGGATCTGCGACTGGTCATCGCCGCGATCGGTTGCCTCGCCCTCTGCCAGGGGCACAGGGTCGAAGGCGACCCATCCGATGCCTTCGAACCGAACCTCGGGCCACGCGTCGTACTGGGCGGACGTGATCGTCTCCAGATACGCCGGTGTGCCGTCCTGGGTCTCCTCGGTGATCCGGTAGCCGACCATGATTCGGGTTGGGAAGCCCCGTTGGCGGGCGGCAATGGCAAAAGCCGACACGAACTGGTCGCGGTAGCCCTCCTGCGACTCGAAGAAGCTGTCGAGTCGGCCGATCGAGGTTCCGGACGGTTCCGACAGCACCCAGCTCCACTCGTTCTCGTCCTGCAGGTACGCCTCGAGTGCCGTGAGCCGCTGATGGGGCGAACCGGTTCCGAGGCGATCGCCAAGAAGGTTGATGGGCGAGTCGACGGGGATGTTCGGAAGCTCGAGGTACCGGGGGTCGCTCAGATCCAGTTCGGCGGAGTCGAGTTGCGCGTCGGTGGGGAACGGAACGTCGCTGACGACCTCGTACCGGATGGCTCGGGCGCCACCCTGCGGGGCGAGCGCGCCGGACACGTCGTCGAACCAGATGTCGTCGCCCTCGACCCGAACCGGGTTGTTTCCGGCGGGAATCCACGGAAGGTCTGGCTCGGGGAACTCGATGATCTGACGCACCGAGATGGTGTCGACGGCCGGTTCGAGAAGGGTCGGAAGGTCGGCCGAGGTTGCGCTCGTTGTCGACGTCGTGGTCCAGTTCGCTCCGTTGAAGATCTCGAGCGGAACGAGTCCGATGCGATCGAAGTCGCTCGGTGACGGCGGCGCCGGAAGTTCGAGGAGAAACGAATGCTCGGTCGGGTCCTCGGCGGTGCGTCGCGCCTTGATGATGGCGAGCGGGTTCACGGCGGAGAGCGTCTCCACCTCTTCGACTCGGAGACGTCGCGGGTCGAACGGTTCCTCTGGACCTCCGGGGAAGACGAAGGCGAGCAGTGGTGCCAGCAACCCGAGCACGACGAGGATCGGAACGCCGGAGAAGAGACGTTCGGTCAGCATGCGTTCACCGACGAACTCGGTGACGCGATCGCGATCGTCGGAGTTCAGCGCCGCTTCC
Source organism: uncultured Acidimicrobiales bacterium (assembly GCA_937969565.1). Taxonomy (GTDB): domain Bacteria; phylum Actinomycetota; class Acidimicrobiia; order Acidimicrobiales; family SHLQ01; genus SHLQ01. The sequence continues at coordinate 14,509 of CALBVR010000111.1, forward strand.
GGCACGGCCCTCACCAGGGTGAGTAGCAACGCAGCGATGATCAATCCAGCGATGAGCAGGTACGCGGCGGTGCCGTTCGGTGCGGCGAGTGGCAGCGACAGACCTGCGTACAGGATCGGCGGGATCACCGGAATCGTCGGCTCATCCGAACGTACGAGCGAGCTTCCGACGATCGATCCGCTCAGCCAACCCAGGATCGTGACGAAACCGAGGGGGGCGGCGAGCCCCGTATCGATCGGCAGCGTTGCCGCAAGGCTGTTGCGCCAACCGTCCACAGAGGCTTCCCAGAACGCCGATCCCACGTCTCCGGGCCCTCCGAAGTTGGAGGACGGAAGGATGACGGCGAGCAACACGAAGAGTCCGCCGACGACCGTGAGGGCGAGAATGCGGAACGCCCGGTGCATCGAGGTGCGGGCGAGCGCCATGCCGAGGGCACCGGAGAGCAGCAGTCCGCCGATCACTGGACCGATCCAGCCGGCTCCGCCGAAGACGCGGCCGTAGAACAGGCCGGAGATGGTGAGGAGCAGACCGGCGGCGGACACCTGGCCGAGGAAAACCTGTTGACGCATGACCTACCTCCTCGACGTCTGATTCCATGCGCGAGCGAAATCTTCGCTGCTCGACGCAGAAAGTAGTATCGCATCCGGAATTCCGCGCTCCCAGTCGCTCGACTCCGGTGTGAACTGGGCAATCGTGATGATCTCGTACCGGCCACGGAAGCGGTTCAACGGCGAAAGTTCCGTCGACGGGACCTGGCCGGTCACCACCGTCAGCGACACGCCGCCAAGATCTGCCTGGAGAACGTCGAGTACGTCTTGCAGACTTCCTCGGAACGACAGGCCGAGTTCGGCGAGCCGATCCATGATCGCCGCCGACGGCATCATGTGGTTCATCTCGAGCCCGTCGGTGGTCAACAGACGGAATTCGAAGCCGCGGCTCATCGATGCAGCGAGAATGGAGGCGACCCCGCGCACCGCGTCCTCGAACGCCTCGGCGGAATAGGACGTCGCCCGCGTGTCGAGCACGACCAGCGAACGCGGCTGGTTGGTGTCGACGTTGTGGCGCACCATGAGCTTGCCGGTGCGTGCCGAGGAGCGCCAGTGGATCTGGCGCAGGTCGTCGCCGCGCACATAGTCGCGCAGTGTGTGGAAAGTGACGCCACCTTCGAGTGCCTCACCCGAATCGGGACCCTCGAGGTCTCGGGCGATACCACTTGGAAACGGCTCCAGGCTGTGGACCAGCGGATGCACCCAGAGCCGGCTGATTCCCTCGTCCGGTTCGCCGGAACGCACCAGTCCGAACGGATCGGCTCTGGTCACGTCGAGCGGGCCGACGCGGAACACGCCACGGCGGTCGGTCGGGAGCTCGGTCGTCACCACTGCGGACTCACCGGGCTCGAGCCCCGGGAGTTCGATCGGCAGCTGCTCATCACCGAACTGTTCGAGGGCGACACCTCCGGAGGTCCGGCGGCGGCCCTGGTTGACCACCGTCAGGTTCGAATACGCCTGCCGGCCTGCCCGCACTCGTTCGGGAACGACCTCACGGCTGGCGGCCACACGCGGTCGTCGGACGATCCACAATCGGCCGATCAGCACCGCGATCAGCAGTGCGAGACCGAGCGCGAGCAGCGTCGCATACCCGAGACCGATGCCGGCAACGAGGGCGACGGCGCCGAGCGCGAGGTAGATCTTTCCAGCGTTGGTGAGCACCTGCGGACTCAGCGCTCCACGCGCTCTTTGGGGGTGGGGATCTCCTGCAGCACGGCGCGGAGGAGCTCGAGCGAGCTGATGCCCTCGAACTCGGCCTCGGGCTTGAGCAGCATGCGGTGCGCGAGCACGGCCTCGGTGAGGTCCTTCACGTCGTCGGCCGTGACGAACGGGCGGCCGTTTGCGGCGGCGAGCGCACGCGCTGTACGGCCGAGCGCGATGGAACCGCGGGGGCTCACACCGATTCGCAGCTCGGGGAGCTCACGGGTGGCCCGCACGACGGAGACGATGTACTGCCGCACGGCGGGAGCGATGTAGATGACGTCGGCGACGCGGGCCATCTGTCGAACCTCTTCGGTCGACAGGACAGGTTCGACGTCGATGCGGGTGCGTCCGGCCGGGGCGGAATCGATGATGTCGATTTCGGCGACAGCGCTCGGATAGCCGAGAGACAGTCGCATCATGAAACGGTCGATCTGGGCCTCGGGGAGCGCGTAGGTGCCGTCATGTTCGACGGGGTTCTGCGTGGCGACCACCAGGAAGGGGTTGGGCACCGGACGCGGCACACCGTCGACCGTGACCTGGTATTCCTCCATCACCTCGAGGAGCGAGGACTGCGTCTTTGGCGACGCACGATTGATCTCATCTGCGAGCACGACGTTCGCGAACACGGCGCCGGGGTGGAACTCGAACTCCGAGTTGGACTGGTTGAACACCTGGACACCGGTGACATCCGACGGGAGGAGGTCCGGCGTGAACTGGATCCGGGTGAGCGTGCCGTCAACCGACTCGGCCAGCGCACGCGCCAACGAGGTCTTTCCGGTTCCGGGCACATCCTCAATGAGGAGGTGGCCCTGGGCCAGCATGCACAGAAAGGCCAGTCGGATCTCCCGAGTCTTGCCGTGGATCACCCGCTCCACGTTGTTGACGAGCTGTTGGAAACGGTCCGCGTACGTCCGAACCTCCAGCTCGAGGTCTTCGACAGTATTCATAGTTGACACAGGGCCTATCTCCGCTCTGGAACCTTCTAGAGTCAGTTTGGCGCAGAACTCGCCGCGTATCTACATCACCGCTGAGTAGTACTACACAGCCGCCACCAGGAGGCCTCCCACGACCACTCGCCGTCGCCTCGACAAAGAACTGCTCGCCCGGGGTCTTGTGGAGACCCGTCAGCAGGCGCAGGAGCTGATTTCCGCCGGCCGGGTGACGGTGAACGGCGCTCCGGCGTTCAAGGCTGCCCGGCAGGTCTCCGGGGCCGAAGCGGTCCTCGTGTCCGGTCCTCCGCCCCGGTTCGTTTCACGCGCTGGTCACAAGCTGGAGGCGGCACTCGAGACGTTTGCCGTGGATCCGAGCGATCGGGTTGGGCTCGACATCGGGTCGTCGACCGGCGGTTTCACCGATTGCCTGCTGCAGGAGGGTGCACGGCGCGTCGTCGCGATCGATGTCGGCACAAACCAGCTGCACGAACGGCTGCGGTCCGATGGCCGGGTCCGGTCGATGGAGAACACCCACATTCGTGACGTAACCATGGATACGTTCGCCGCAGACGACGAGGTCCCGGCTGAGGGCTTCGGCATCGTCGTCGCCGACCTGTCCTTCATTTCCACCACCGGGCTCCTCCCCCACATGGCGGGTTTCCTCGCGGTCGACGGCGACCTGCTCGTCCTGGTCAAACCCCAGTTCGAGGCGGGACGGGCCGAGGTGAGCAAGGGTCGAGGCATCATCCGTGACGCCGAGATCTGGAAGCGTGTCCTCCACGAGTTCATCGATGCTGCCGGCCCCGCCGGGCTCGAAGTGGACGGGCTGGCCATCTCGCCGGTCATCGGCGGAAAGGGAAACGTCGAGTTTCTCGCGCACCTCCGACGGGCGGCAATACTGGGCGACGTGACCTCCTCCACCGTCGCTTCCGCGGATCGGCCCGGCCGCTGATGGCCATCATCGGGCTCGTCCTCCACGGGCAGGACCCCGCCGCCGCCAGGGAGGCGGAACGGCTGGGCGCCACCCTGACTGCAGACGGGCACACCGTCGTGGGGGTGGAAGGCGACGTTGCAGCCGAGTCCTCGGTGACGCCTCGCAGCGAGGCCGACTTCGCCACCGACCTCGACCTCGTGGTGAGCCTGGGTGGCGACGGAACGATGCTCCGCACGGTCGGTCTGCTCGGCGGCTCCGGGGTGGGGATCCTCGGCGTGAACTTCGGCGACCTTGGCTATCTCACGGTCATCGAACCGGATGAGTCCCAGAACGCGATCACACGGGCGCTCGCCGGCGAACACGAATGCGAGGAAAGGATGCTCGCCCGGGGAACCGTCGGAGATCACTGTTTCGATGCGTTCAACGACATCGTCGTCGAACGGGCGCCCGGCGACACCACCGTCCGGATCGGGGTGAGCATCGATGGGAAACGTTTCACGTCCTACCCGGCCGACGGCCTGATCCTCTCCACGCCAACCGGCAGCACCGCCTACGCGTTCTCCGCCCGTGGCCCGATCGTCGATCCGAATCACGACTGTCTGCAGCTCACCCCGGTGTCGCCGCACATGTTGTTCGATCGATCCCTCATCCTGTCTCCCGATTCGGTCATCGAACTGACCGTCGAAGGGCACCGCCCGGCAGTCGTGTCAGTGGACGGCCGTACCATGCACACCATGGAACCTGGAGACACCCTCCGATGCAGCCGCTCACCCCACGTGGCCCGGCTCATCACGTTCGACGATCGCGATCACCTCGCCGTACTCAAATCGAAACTGGGACTCGCCGACCGATGACGGTGCCACCATGCTGACCGAACTCCGAATCGCCAACCTCGGTGTCATCGAGGACCTCTCGCTCATCCTCCCCGCCGGATCCGTCGCCGTCACGGGCGAGACCGGCGCCGGAAAGACCATGGTGGTCGGCGCCATCCAGCTGCTCATGGGCGGCCGGGCCGAGCCGGAGATGGTCCGGATCGGTGCCGACGAGGCGATCGTCGAAGGACGATTCATCGACCGTGACGGCAACGAGTTGGTGGCCCGTCGTGTCATCCCTTCGGCCGGACGATCCCGGGCCTACCTCGACGGTGGGCTCGCCACGGCCACTGCCTTGCAGGATGCCGTCGGCCCACTCATCGATCTCCACGGCCAGCATGCTCAGCAATCGCTGCTCAAATCCGAGACACAGCGTCATGCGCTGGATCGGTTCGGTGGCATCGACCGGGCACCGCTGCGGAATGCTCGTGCGGACGTTGCCGCCATCGACGCGGCCCTCGCCGACCTCGGAGGCGACGAAACCGAACGAGCCCGCCAGATCGACCTGCTCCGCTACCAGCTCGACGAGCTGGAGGCGGCGGCGCTCAACGATCCCGAGGAGGACGAGGCACTCCGCGAGGAAGAAGAGCGGCTCGCGCACGTCTTCGACGACCAGGTTGCCGCAGCCGCAGCATCCGACCTGCTCGGCGGCGACGGTCCGGCGGCCGAGGCGCTCGCATCCGCAGCGGCAGCGCTCGGCGATGCCGGTGCGTTCCGAGACTTGGCCGCCCGTCTGCAGGTACTCCAGGAGGAGCTGACCTCGCTTGGGGGCGATGTTCGGGCCATCGGCGAGAACGCCGTGGACGATCCCGAGCGGCGCGAAACCGTTCGCCAGCGACGCCAGCTGCTCGTCGAGTTGCGGCGCAAATACGGGCCCACACTCACCGACGTCATGGCGTACGCATCGGAGATGCAGCAACGGCTGCTCCGGCTGGAATCCCACGCCGATCAGGTCAACGACCTCCTGACCCGCCGTGAGGCTGCACTCGCCCGGCTCGAGGCCGAATCGCGCAAGATCCGCACCGCTCGCACCAAGGCCGCGGAGCCGCTGTCGAGGGCGGTCGAGGCGGAACTCGCCCGTCTCGCGATGCCGAACGCCACGGTCCAGGTCACCATCGGCGGTGACGCCGGCGACGACGTCGCCATCCTTCTCGCGCCGAACCCCGGCCTCCCGGCCCTCCCGGTCGGCAAGAACGCCTCGGGCGGCGAGCTCAGTCGAACGATGCTGGCACTCCGGCTCGTCCTTTCCGGCGGCCCCCCGATCAAGGTGTTCGACGAAGTCGACGCCGGCATCGGTGGCGAAACCGCACGTGCGGTCGGCGCCAGCCTCGCCGACCTTGGCCGCACCGGCCAGATCTTCGTGGTGACGCATCTTCCCCAGGTGGCCGCCCTCACGAACCATCACGTGGTGATCGACAAGCGCAATGACCACGGGCTGACCTCGTCGCAGGCCCGACTGCTCTCGGACGAGGAACGCATCATCGAAGTTTCACGGATGCTCTCCGGCTCGCCGGACAGCGTATCTGCGCGCGAACATGCCGAAGAATTGCTCGCTGGACGCGCGGGCAGTGGTGGGTCATGAAGAAATTACAAGGATGTAGCCCGCCGGCCGACGCGTCCGCTCGAACGGCAGGATATGGTGATCTCCCGTGACCAAACATGTCTTCGTGACCGGCGGTGTGGCCAGCTCACTTGGGAAGGGACTCACGGCATCTGCCTTGGGACGCTTGCTCAAGTCCCGGGGTCTCCGGGTGACCATGCAGAAGCTGGACCCGTATCTGAACGTCGACCCGGGAACCATGAACCCGTTCGAACACGGTGAGGTCTTCGTCACCGACGACGGTGGTGAGACCGACCTCGATCTCGGGCACTACGAACGCTTCATCGATGAGAACCTGACCCAGTCGTCAAACGCCACGACCGGCTCGATCTATTCATCGGTGATCGCCGCCGAGCGTCGCGGCGACTACCTCGGCCGCACGGTGCAGGTCATCCCGCACATCACGGACGAGATCAAGCACCGCATCCGCCAGCTCACTTCGGACGACACCGACATCGTCATCACCGAGGTCGGCGGCACGGTAGGCGACATCGAGATCCTTCCGTTCCTCGAGGCCATCCGTCAGCTTCGGCTCGACATCGGCCCGGAGAACGTCTTCTACCTCCACGTCACCTTGGTGCCATTCATCGGCCCATCCGGCGAGCAGAAGACCAATCCGACGCAGCACTCGGTCACCGAGCTTCGCAGCCGTGGAATCCAGCCGGACGCGATCGTGTGCCGAAGCGATGAACCGATCACGGACGACCTGAAGCGCAAGATCTCTCGTCTGTGCGACGTTCCGTTCGCTGGTGTCATCAACGCCGCCGACGCATCGAGCCTCTACGAGATCCCGCTCGTCGTCCACGACGAAGGCCTCGACACGTTCATTTGCAACCACCTTCGTCTCGAAGTTCCGGACGCCGAACTCACCGAGTGGAAGGCGCTGGTCGATCGGGTCTTCTCGGCCGAGCAGACCGTGCGGGTCGGGGTCATCGGCAAGTACGTGAGCCTGATCGACGCCTACCTCTCTGTTGTGGAGGCACTCAATCACGCCGGCATCCATCACCACACGAACGTGGAGATCGAGTGGCTCCAGGCCGAAGACGTCGAAGGGCTTCTGGCAGACCGCCTCCGCTCGCTCGACGGGATCGTCATTCCCGGCGGATTCGGCGAACGTGGTGTCGAGGGCAAGGTCGCGGCAGCAGGGTTCGCTCGTGAACACGGCATCCCGTGCCTGGGCTTGTGCCTCGGGCTGCAGGTGATGACCATCGAGTACGCCCGCAACGCACTCGGACTGGCGAGCGCCAACTCGCTCGAGTTCGATCCGCAGACCCCGCACCCCGTGGTGAACCTGATGGAGAACCAGCGCGACGTCTCCGAGAAGGGCGGCACGATGCGCCTCGGCGCCTACGTGGCCCAGCTCGCTCCAGATTCGAAGGTCGCCCGTGCCTACGGCGAAGAGGTCGTGTCCGAACGTCACCGCCACCGCTACGAGTTCAACTCCAAGTACCTGAACAAGTTCGACGACGGGAACTTCTGGGCCAGTGGCGAGTCGCCCGACGGTCGGCTCGTCGAGTTCATCGAGCTCCGCGATCACCCGTTCTGGGTGGGCACGCAGGCGCACCCCGAGTTCAAGAGCCGGCCGAACCGTCCCGCTCCCCTCTTCCGGGACTTCATCGAGGCCGTCCTCGATCGCAAGAACGGCCGGAACCCGCAGCTGCTCAGCCTGGAGAACTCGACGTCCCAGACAACGTCGTGACCGGATTCCGCCGGCTCGAGGAACGCCACGTCTTCGACGGTTGGATCATCAAGGTTCGAGTCGGCACCTTCGAGGCGCCCGACGGCAGCACCTTCGAACGTGACGTCGTGCACCATCCCGGAGCGGTCGCCATTGCGCCGCTCGACGACGACGGAAACATCGTGCTCGTTCGTCAATACCGATCGGCCATCGACGACCACCTCTGGGAGATTCCCGCCGGTCTACGAGACGTCGAAGGCGAGCCGCTGGAAGAGACGGCACGCCGGGAGCTCCTCGAAGAGGTCGGGCTCACGGCGGCGACCGTCGAACATCTCACGAGCGTGCACAACTCGGTCGGGTTTTGCGACGAGATGATCCACATCTTCCTCGGCACCGACCTGACCGAGGCCGAGCGTGAGCTGACCGACAGCCCCGAAGAGCTGGATATGACGATCGCCCGGTTCCCGCTCGAGGAAGCGATGCGAATGATCGAGACGGGTGAGATCACCGACGCCAAGACCGTCATCGCGGTCATGGGTGCGTTGCGGGCGGCCGGCTGAGCCGATGACGGAACGGGCCCCACTCGAGGTGGAGGAGTTCCTGACCCATCTGGCGATCGAGAAGGGCCGGTCGGCCAACACGTTGGCCGCCTACCGACGAGATCTGGCAACGTGGGCCGACCACACCTCGACGCCGATCGGCCGACGATCGGCCGACGACGTACTGGCCTTCAACCGAGCACTTCAGGCCAGAGGGCTCGCCCCGGCGTCGGTCAACCGGGCGATGGCTGCGGTCCGTGGACTGCATCGCTTCCTGCTCGCCGAGGGACTGATGTCCACCGATCCCACGGCAGATGTCGAAGCGGGCAAGCTTCCTCGCGGCCTTCCCAAGGCGCTTTCGGAGGATGAGGTGGTTCGACTTCTCGAAGCGGTCACCGGCGAGGAACCAGCCAACAGGCGAGATCGGGCGATTCTCGAAGTGCTGTACGGCACCGGGATGCGGATCTCCGAAATGGTGGCACTATCTCTCGAAGATCTCGACCTCGACGGCGCCCTGATGCGGGTGACCGGCAAAGGCGACAAGCAACGACTCGTTCCCGTCGGCCGTTTGGCGTCTGCGGCAATCGAGCAGTGGTTGGAACCCGGTGGCCGCCCGTCGATGGCGCCCGAAAACTGGGCCAAGCGGTCCGACCAGAACGCCGTGTTCCTCAACCAGCGGGGTGGCCGCCTGTCCCGACAGGGCATCTGGGGCGTCGTCCGCAAGCACGGACTCACCGCCGGCATCGCCGACCGGCTGACCCCGCATGTGTTGCGACACAGTTGCGCCACTCACATGCTGGACCACGGCGCCGACATCCGTACCGTGCAGGAACTCCTCGGCCACGCCTCGGTGACCACCACCCAGCTCTACACGAAGGTCAGCACCGATCTCATGGTGCGGGCCTATGTTGCCGCCCATCCCCGGGCAGCGGGACGACCGGGGGTCGCCTCGTGAGCACGATGCATCTGGTCGGACGCTTCTTCGGCTCGTTGTGGCCCGGCCCTCCCAAGGCTGAGGACGACGATTGGGCCCGCCAGCAGCTGCTTCCGGGCGAGGCCCAGCTCTGGAACCGGATGTGCAACCAGGATCGCCGCCACAGCATCGGTGTCGCCCGGGAGACCATCAGTCTTCTGGGTGGAAGCGCCGAGCGGCCGGTGATTGCGGCGGCGCTACTGCACGACGTCGGCAAGGTGCAGAGCAATCTCGGCACGTTCCACCGGGTCGTGGCCACCCTTTCGGCCGGAATCGCGGGCCGCGAAACCGCAGAACTGTGGGTGCGCTCATCTGGCATCACACGCCGGATCGGCCTCTACCTCACGCATCCCGAGATCGGTGGCGACCTACTGGAGATGGCCGGCAGCGACTCCCTCACGTCGACCTGGGCGCGAGAACATCACAAGCCGCAAGATCAGTGGACACTTCCGGAGGACATCACCGCCGCCCTCAACGAGGCCGACAACGACTGATTGCCACCGGCGTCAACTCAGGTGATGGTGACGGTTTGCAACGATGTGTCGGAAAGCCCGGTCACCGAATCGGTGATCGTCAGCTCGACGTCGAAGCTTCCCGTGCTGCCGAAGGGATGCGACGGGTTCTGGTTCGACGACGAGCCGCCGCCGTTGGCGAAGTCCCATGCGTACGTGACCGGGTTCGAGTTGGTCGACGTGTTCGTGAAGTCGGCCGCCGTGGCACCGTTCTGCACCCAACTGAAGTTGGCAGAGAGGTTCGTGTTGATCACCAGCGTTGCCGAGTCCGAACCGGCTCCGTTCGAGACGGTCAGGGTCACGGTGTAGGTCTGACCCGCAACGACGTTCAACGTCGTGGTTGGGCCGCTGCCGGCAGCATCGTCACTCCAGACGTAGGTGTCCGGTGATCCCGCCGCGTTCGAGCCGAGCGTGATGACCCCAACTCCCGCGTTCGTGGTGGTGATCGTCGACACGGTGGGAGGTGTGGCCGCGGTCGAAATGTTGACCGTGCCGGTGAACGAGTCGGAGCCTGCGCCGTTGGTCACGACGACCGTCACCGTGTAGTCGCCGTTCGACGTACCGGTGAAGACGGGCGTCGCCGAGCTGGCGTTGTCGAACGAGCCGCCCGGCTCAGCGACGCTCCACGAGTAGCCGGTCGGGTTGTTCGTGACCGTCGGCGTGAGCTCGACAGAGCCGCCCGTTTCTGTGCCCTCGGTGAAGCCGGTGACCGTCGGCGGATCCTCGATGTCCACGGTGACGACGATGACTTCCTCAGCGGAGTCGCCTTCGGCGTTGCTGGCGATCACCCGAATCGTCTTGTCACCATCGAGGTTGAACGAGATGGTGGGATTGCTCGTGTTCGAACCGCTGGTGATCGTGCCTCCACCGGGGTTCCACGTCCACGACGTCGGGCTGTTCGTGGCTGTTGCCTGCAACTCCACCACGCCATCGACGTTCGACACGACGACGAGGCTGGTGATGTCCGGTGGCTCAGGAACCACGACGCTGATGGTCTGGGTGTCGGAATCGGACACGGCCGACGTGTTCGTGACGGTCAGCGTGATGTCGTACGCACCCGTGGAGGGGAAGGTGAACGCCGGTGTCGCCGTGCCAGTTCCGGCTGAGAAGATGGCGTCAGGTGCCGTCCACGCATACGTGTCGGCACTGGACGAGATGGATCCGTCACAGCTCACGCCGCCGCCCTCGGCGGTGCAGGTGAAGGCCGCAACCGGCGGAGCAACGTCCACCGTGAAGGTCTGCTCTTCGACGTCAGAGCCCGCGGCGTTCGAAACCGTCAGACTGACCGTGTAGGTGCCGGCCGCCGCATACGTGTGGGTCGGGCTCTGGCTCGTGGACGTCGTGCCATCGCCGAAGTCCCACGACCATGCGGTCGGCGCATTTCCGGAGGTGTCGGTGAAACCGATCGACAGACCGGCCTCGGCCGCAACGAAGGCAGCGACCGGCGACTCGGCCACGGTCACCGTGCTCGTGAACGGAGCGGAGGCGCCAGCGTCGTTCGCAACGATCAGCGTCACGGTGTAGGTCCCCGGCGCCGCGTACGTCTTCGACGGATTCTGAACGGTAC
>CALBVR010000112.1 GCA_937969565.1 uncultured Acidimicrobiales bacterium
GTGGATGACAAGGCTGCGTACGTCGCCGATGTTGGCGACGTGGCTGTGCAGATCGAGTGCGCCGACGAACGTCTGGCCGGCCTCGACGCCGCCGACGATGTCGAAGGCGACGATCGAGCCGTGGCCGCGTCCGCCTCCCAACTCGGTTGCGCGATCGTGCCACTCGGAGGACGGCAGGCCGGCGAAGTGCACGGCTTCGACCTTCGGATGGCCGTCGAGGAAGTCGGCGACGGCCTGGGCGTTCGAAAAGTGCCGCTCCATGCGAAGGCTCAGGGTTTCGACGCCCTGCAGGAACTGGAAGGCGTTGAACGGAGACACCGCCGGACCGAGATCACGCAGGAGTTGCACCCGTGCCTTGATGATGTAGCTGCCTGGGCCGAGCGCCGACCAGTACGGGAGGCCGTGGTAGCTGGGGTCGGGTTCGGTGAGGCTCGGGTGCTTGCCGCTGGCGCCGAAGTCGAAGGTGCCGCCGTCGAGGATGACACCACCGATGGAGGTGCCGTGACCGCCGATGAACTTGGTTGCCGAGTGCACGATGATGTCGGCGCCGTGTTCGAACGGGCGAATCAGGTACGGCGTCGCCACCGTGTTGTCGACGATGAGGGGAACGTTGTTCGCGTGGGCCACATCGGACACACCCTTGATGTCGAGCACGTTGGCTTTCGGGTTGCCGATCGTTTCGGCGTAGAACGCCTTCGTGTTCGGCTGGACGGCCGCCGCCCAGGCATCGAGGTCGTCGGGGTCGTCGACGAATGTGGTGGTGATGCCCATCTTCGGCAGGGTGTGGTGCAACAGGTTGTACGAGCCGCCGTAGAGCGCTGAAGCGGAGACGATGTGGTCGCCGGCCTCGGCGAGGTTGAGGATTGCGAGCGTCTCGGCGGCCTGGCCACTCGACACGACGAGCGCACCGGGGAGGCCGACGGCCGTGGTCACGGCCCCTTCGAGTGCGGCGAGGCGAGCCTCGAGCACGCCCTGCGTCGGGTTCATGATGCGGGTGTAGATGTTGCCGATCTCGGCCAGCGCAAACAGGTTTTGGGCATGCTCTGCGCTGTTGAAGACGAACGACGTCGTCTGGTGGATGGGAACGGCGCGGGATCCGCTGCCGGGATCCGGTTCCTGTCCGGCGTGAATCTGCTGTGTTTCGAAGCCCCACTCGGCCATGGTCATCTCACCTTCTTGTCGTCAGGACGTCTGACTGGAGATCGACACTAGGAACGCAACGACGAGGCCACCAGACAACTCGTGCGATTGGTCTGGCTTTTTGGTCCGGTCAAACGGACGTAAATGTCCGGCTACTCGGTGGGACAGCCCCAGAGGTCGGTCGCCACGCCGGGCACCCAGCCGATACTGCGGTACAGGTGGCCTGATGCGGGGTTGTCCGGTTCATACCCGATCGACACCCGCTCGGCGCCGAGCTCGGCCACACGCTCGAGACCAGTTGTCAGCAGGTGGCGCGACAGGCCGCGGCTCTGATGTGCGTCGAGGGTACGGACCGGCTCGACGACACCGATCGATGTCGTCGGATCGAACCAGAACATCGCGTGAGCAGCGTGGTCGCCGGCGGAATCGACCACGAGCAGGTCGAGGTCGGCCCGGTAGAGCGACCCCTGCTGCAGGCGTTCTTCGAACGCAGCCCCGGTCGAATGGGCCATGTGGTGCTCGCCATCCATCTCGGCACGCGACCGCAGCGCATAGCCCTCGGCCAGTTCGGTCACCGGTTGGCGGTCATCGATGTCCAGCCATGCCTCGACGACCGCGGGTTCCTGCAATGCTCCGCCGCGCCCCGTCAGCCACTGCTGCAACACGACATCGTCGGACGCAACCTCGAGTTCGACTGCGCCGAACCCCAGGCTTGCCGCATGCGCCAACGCCCGCTCGGCCACGGAGTGCACGATCTCGGCCGAGGCATCGGGCAGCGTGAACAGGCAGAGCATCGGCTCGCTGTAGACCAGTGAACCGTTCTGCGAAAAGTCGTTCAGGACGGCGGCGGCGACCGGGCGATCATCGTCATCGAACCAGAAGAGCTGGTCGAGATCGTCGGTCGATCGCGGACGCGCCCACCAGAACTGCAACTCGGCCGCCTGGTAGATGCCGTAGGTGCGATGCGCCTGCCGCTGCCGTTGCAGCAACTCGGTCACCGCTTGCAGATAGTCGATTCCGGCCCGAGTCGATTCCCTCATCATGTCCAGTCGTTCCTCGGCCTGCGGCCTCGTCACTTTCGGCACTGGGGCCGAAACGCGACTTTACGCTATAGGACGTCGTTCAGAGGACGAGACGTTCGACTCGTTCGACGAGATGATCGGCTGCGGCTTTGAGGGCGGAGCCACCGGCGGAATCGGCCATCGGGAGCAGTGCGTCCGTTGCCTGATTGGCGTGGCGGCGAGCGTCGGCGTGCGCACTTTGCAGCGCGCCGCTCTTGCGGACGAGCTCGCGGGCTTCGTCTCGTGCGGTCGTGTCGATGGGACGGCCGAGCAGTTGGCGCAGATCCGAACCGACCTCGCCGTGCGCCATCGCACGAATGACGGGCAGGGTGTACACGCCCTCGATCATGTCGTTGCCTGCCGGCTTGCCCAGCTCCTCGTCCGTTGCGGTGAGGTCGAGGATGTCGTCGACGATCTGGAAGGCCAGGCCGTAGCTGCGGCCGAACACGGTGAGTGCGTCGATGCGATCCCGGTCCAACCCGCCGACGATGCCACCGATTCGCGTGGCGGCAGCCAGCAACGACGCCGTCTTGCCGTCGATCGACTTGAGATACGACTCCTCGGTGCGGTCGACGTTGTAGACGTATTCGAGTTCTCGGATCTGGCCGTCACAGAGTTGGCTGATCGTGCTCGCCAGCAGCCCGGCGACTTCGGTGCCGAGCGACGCGGCGATTTCGGACGCCCGACCGAGCAGGAAGTCCCCGGCCAGGATCGCCTGCTGGTTGCCCCACTTCGAATTCACGCTCTCGACCGTGCGTCGGGTCTCGGCGGAATCCATGACGTCGTCGTGGTAGAGCGAGCCCTGGTGGACGAGCTCCACGGCGATTGCGCCCATGATCACGTCGTGTTCCGCCGGAGCGAAATCGGTCGAGGCAGCCGCCGCGGCCGTGATGCAGAACCCGGGGCGGACCCGCTTGCCGCCGGCGGAAATCAGGTGTGCGGCGATCTGCTCGAGCAGTTTGTTGTCGGTCTCTACCGCACGAAGGAGCTCGCCCTCGACCCGATCGAGGTCGGCGGCGAGGCTCGGCACGTGCTCGAGGGGATTGGTGGTGGCCACGACTCCAATGTACGGAACGGCCGTGGCCTACGGCGAACCGATCCGGCCGAACTTGTCGGAATCTTCACCTCGACCCGCAGGTCGGATTCCTTCCGCTTTTGTGGGCCCAACGGCTCACCGAGCGGGTTTTCCTGCCGAAGGGAATTCCCGAGCACGTACGGCGTTGTTTCCAGTCTGTCCCGAACAATTTGGGACCACGTGACCGGAAACATCCATCCGAACGTGTGCTGTCGGGCCTGCTGGCTAGACTCGGCACAACAAGGTCGCAGACTCGAGAGACAAGTCGCAGAGGAGAATTCGTTGTTCGAGAGATTCACCGATCGAGCTCGCAGAGTCGTGGTGCTGGCGCAGGAAGAAGCTCGCCTGCTCAACCACAACTACATCGGCACGGAGCACATCCTGCTCGGCCTCATCCACGAGGGTGAGGGTGTCGCTGCCAAGGCGCTCGAATCTTTGGGAATCTCGCTGGAGGCGGTCCGAAGCCAGGTCGAGGAGATCATCGGCCAGGGCGGTTCGTCACCAAGCGGGCACATTCCCTTCACCCCCCGGGCCAAGAAGGTCCTCGAGCTGTCGCTGCGCGAAGCGCTCCAGCTCGGCCACAACTACATCGGCACGGAGCACATCCTGCTCGGCCTCATCCGTGAGGGCGAAGGCGTTGCCGCACAGGTGCTCGTCAAGCTCGGCGCAGATCTGTCCCGGGTTCGCCAGCAGGTCATCCAGCTGCTGTCCGGCTACTCGGGCCCCGGCGGCGCATCGTCCTCCGGCTCTGCCCCGTCGGGCGAGAAGGCCGGCGCCACCTCCGGTGGCAGCGGTGGCGAGAGCGGCTCCGGTTCGCTCGTGCTCGACCAGTTCGGTCGCAACCTCACCCAGGTCGCTCGCGACAAGGGTCTCGACCCCGTCGTCGGTCGGTCCAAGGAGACCGAGCGCGTCATGCAGGTGCTGAGCCGTCGTTCCAAGAACAACCCGGTGCTCATCGGCGAGCCCGGCGTCGGCAAGACCGCCATCGTCGAAGGCCTCGCCCAGGCAATCGCGTCGGACAACGTGCCGGACACGATTCGCAACAAGCAGCTCTACACGTTGGATCTCGGCGCACTCGTCGCCGGTTCCCGCTACCGCGGTGATTTCGAGGAACGACTCAAGAAGGTCCTCAAGGAGATCAAGACCCGCGGCGACATCATCCTGTTCATCGACGAGATCCACACCCTCGTCGGTGCCGGTGCTGCCGAAGGCGCAATCGACGCAGCCTCGATCCTCAAGCCGATGCTGGCTCGAGGCGAGCTGCAGACCATCGGTGCCACGACGATCGACGAGTATCGCAAGCACCTCGAGAAGGACGCTGCACTCGAGCGTCGCTTCCAGCCGGTGAAGGTCGAAGAGCCGTCGGTTGCACACACCATCGAGATCCTCAAGGGCCTCCGCGAGCGCTACGAGGAGCACCACCGGGTCACCATCACCGACCAGGCGCTCGTTGCAGCGGCCAACCTCGCCGACCGCTACATCTCCGACCGGTTCCTTCCGGACAAGGCGATCGACCTCATCGATGAGGCCGGTTCCCGTCTGCGCATCAAGCGCATGGACACGCCGCCGGAGTACAAGGAGATCGAAGCCGAGATCGCTGACGTCGTCCGTCAGAAGAAGACGGCCGTCGAAGAGCAGCAGTTCGAAGAAGCCGGTCGCCTCCGCGATCGGGAGAAGGAACTGCTCGCCAAGCGCGAAGAGGTCGAAGCCGAGATCAAGGCATCGGGCACCGACCTGTTCGACGAGGTCGACGAAGAAGCCATCGCCGAGGTGCTGTCGCTGTGGACGGGCATCCCCGTCTACAAGCTCACCGAGGAAGAGACCCAGAAGCTCCTCCGCATGGAAGACGAGCTGCACCGTCGGGTCATCGGCCAGGAAGACGCCATCAAGGCCGTCAGCCAGGCGATCCGCCGGACCCGTGCCGGCCTCAAGGACCCGAAGCGTCCATCCGGCTCGTTCATCTTCCTGGGCCCGTCGGGCGTCGGCAAGACCGAGCTGGCCAAGACGCTCGCCGAATTCCTGTTCGGCGACGAGGACGCCCTCATCAGCCTCGACATGTCCGAATACATGGAGAAGCACACGGTCAGCCGTCTCGTCGGCTCGCCTCCCGGCTACGTCGGCTACGACGAGGGTGGTCAGCTCACCGAGGCCGTTCGCCGCAAGCCGTTCTCCGTCGTGCTCTTCGACGAGATCGAAAAGGGCCACCCGGACGTCTTCAACACGCTCCTGCAGATCCTCGAAGAGGGTCGTCTCACCGACTCGCAGGGCCGCTCGGTCGACTTCCGCAACACCGTCCTCATCATGACCTCCAACCTCGGAACCCGTGATCTCCGCAAGGCGAACACCGGCTTCATGAAGGCCGACGAGGCCATCTCCTACGAACGCATGAAGGAGAAGGTCAACGACGCCCTCAAGGAGCACTTCCGTCCGGAGTTCCTGAACCGCATCGACGACACCATCGTGTTCCACGAGCTGTCGCAGCCCGAGGTTCGCCAGATCGTCGACCTGATGATCAAGCGGGTCGCCAAGCAGATGGCGGCCCAGGGTATGGGCCTCGAGCTCACCGATGCCGCCAAGGACTTCGTCTCGGTCAAGGGCTACGACCCGACACTGGGCGCCCGGCCGTTGCGTCGTGCCCTCCAGCGTCTCGTCGAGGATCCGCTCTCCGAGAAGCTCCTCTACAAGGAGTTCCGTGCGGGGGAGATCATCATCGTGGACATCGAGGACGATCCGGAGAACCCGGGCGAACAGCACATCGTGTTCCGAGCCATCGAGGGTTTCGAGCCCCCGCCGGTCGAGGAACTCGAAGACAGCGAAAAAGCCCAGGTTTGAAATTCTGAAGCGATGCCCCACCGCCCACGGCGGTGGGGCATTCGTCGTTTTGGCGTTGCGATGGTGTGACGTCGGGGTGCTCAGTTTCCACTCTGTACGGGTAGCGCGTAGCTTTGGGCGCTGTGAGGTTGCGCCCATTCCTTCTCGCGCTCTTTGCGCTGTTCTTGACGGCATGCCAGGTGGACGCCGCCGTGGACGTCGTCGTCACCGAGGATGGCTCTGGAACCGTCACCGTCACGCTCGCTTTTGACGACGAAGTCATCGACGCGGCGCCCGAACTCCTCGACGGTCTTCGCACAAGCGACCTCGCCGCCGCCGGCTGGAGCATCGAGGGCCCGACACCGAGCGAGTCCGGTCAGTCCGTCACGGTCATTGCTGCCAAGGGCTTCACCTCACCCGACCATCTCGCCGGTGTCCTTGGGGAGATCGCCGGTGACACCGGCGTCTTCAACGACTTCGCGGTCACGCGGGAGCGATCCTTCGCCCGCACGACCTACACACTGACCGGCCAGATCGATGCAAGCGTCAACATCGAACGGTTCAGCGACGATGGCATCACCGGGCTCCTGGGCTCGCCGATTGGACGTTCGGTCGATGAGCTCGAATCACTGGCTGGACGTCCGCTCGAACAGACGGTGACGCTGCGCTTCACCGTCACGCTGCCGGATACGGCCGAGTCGGTGGGAGGGCAGGTCGACGGGAACACGGCCACCTGGGCGATTCTCCCGGTTGACCCGCTGCCCACGGACGTCGACGTCACCTCGAGTGTCGAGGACCGCCTACCTCGCATCTATGCGGCCATTGCGCTCATCGCCATCGCGTTGTTGGTGACCCTCCTCGTCTTCCGGGTGCTCGCCCGCTTGGGCGGACGGCGGGCGGAGAGTCGGGCATCCGACGACGCCGTTCAGATGCGGCGTCCCGATCGGCCATCGGCATCGGAACCACAAACGGCAACGGCACCTCGTTCTCGGCCACCTCGGCTCGAATTGGTCGTGCTCGATGCTCGCGGCGTGCTCTACGACGAAGCCAACGACATCGGTGCCCGACTGGTGCCGTTCGTCCGTGAGCGCGGGAGCCGAGCGTCGCTCCAGGAGATCAACGATGTCACCCGGGCCGCCAGCCTGGGGCGCTTGTCGACGGCCGAACTGTGGGCGAACCTCGGGGTCGAGGGCGACTACTTCGACCTCGATGCGGAATACACGAGTGAATTCACGCTGCGAGAGGGCGTGCTCGAGTTCATCGATCGCCTTCACGATCGTGGTCTGCGGGTCGCCGTCATCACCAACAACGTGTTGGGTTGGTCGACGGCGCTCCGGCGTCGCTTCCAGCTGGATGCCCATGTGGACACCTGGGTCATCTCGGGAGAGATCGGCTCGCGCAAGCCCGACGCTGCGTTCTTCGAAGCCTTGCGACGGATGACCGGCGTGGAGTTCGCTGACAGTCTGTTGATCGACGATCAGATCGACGACCTCGACATGGCTCGCTCGCTCGGCATGTCGACGGCGATGTTCGTTCCCGCCGGGGCCCAGCTGCCGGCGTCGTCACCGCATCCGATCGTGCACGGGTTCGAGAGCTTCTTCGGTCGACGCCCCGCCGAGTGACCCCGGCGCAGGCCTACGCCTGATCGGCGGCCGCGTCCTGAAGTTCGGGGAGACGGCCCTTGCGGAAGAGCTGCCAGAGCGGTGCTGACACCTTCGGCTCGATGTCGAACCACAGCGAGTTGCTGTATCGACCGGCTTCGTTGTCTTCTGCGGTGGACAGCAGGCCGACGTAGGTGGCAAGTCCGGGCTGGCGGTCGGACTCGACGAAGAGATGGATTGCACGGTCGCCGGTGGAGTCGACCGAGTGTGCCTCGAGCATGGTCTGCAGGCCGGTGGTGGCATCCCATCGGTAGCGACCGGGGTTCTCGAACGGTGAGGGTTGACGACGTCGCTCGGGGAGCTTGTCGACCAACACGAGGTGGCCGGGCACGCCGAACATCTCGTCACTGATGGATTCGAGCTGGTTGTCGTTCGGGTCGAAGAGCAGCGGCAGGCTGCCGATCTCGTAGGTCCGTCCCGGGATGAACGTTGCGCCGGCGGCCTCATGGCCGTTGGTGCGCTGGGATCCCGGCGTGACGTCGGCCGATTCCATTTCGGCGAGGTCGAGGTCGCCGGCTTCCGGGTCGCCGGTGAGGTCGACAACGGTGTCCTCGACGACGGGGTCGGCGGCGCCGAAGTCGGGCATCGGGGTGAAGGCGATCGTTTCTGGTGCAGCGATGTCGGTGATCACAGCCTCGGACGCCTCCGGCACGGGTGTCTCGGTGTTCGCCTCGGGAATTTCCGGGATGTCGGGAATCTCCGTTGGCTCTTCCACGGCGGTGGTGGGCGGTACCACGACGGTGTTGAGGGTGTTGGGTGTCTCGGGGGCGTCATCGGCGTCGAGACGGGGCGGGTGCAAGGTCTCGTCGTTCACGGCGGACCAGCGAATGATCGGGTCGTCGACCATGTCGGAGGTGAACACGTCGAGGTGGACGAATTCGAGTTCGGCGTCCGAGAGTTCGGCGGCGATTGCATCGAGGGCGGCCGTGTCGGTCTCGGCGGTGACCACGACGTAGCGGCGAGTCTCCTGCAACGCGATGGTTGCGTTTGGGCTCATGTCCCACAAGCCTTCGTAGAAGGCGCCCGGGTCCGTGAAGAGCTGGCTGAGGTCGCGAAGCTGCATGGGGGCAAGCCAGGCGTGGATTGCGGCGATGCGCTCCGCCACGGGCTGCGCGTCTTCCTCCATGCGAGCCACGACGACCGAGACGACGGTGCCGGTGTCGGTGAAGCTCATCACGGCCGGTCGGTCGCGCTGCACCGTCTGATCCCAGCTTCCGATGGTGAGGCCGGGAGCAGCAACAAACGAGGAGAGGTTCGTTGCGATGGCGGCGCCGATGCCCCGCGGAACGATCGGTCCCTGTGTGAGCGCCACGAGCTGTCCACCGTGGATGGTGTAGAGGGTTACTGCGTCCATGCCTTGTCCGGCTCCCTGTGCTTTGTGATGCGGTATCCACCGAAGGCCCGTCAACCCGAAGGTAGCGCGGTCCGTTCACGCGATCCACGTCGAAGCCGCCACGCTGGGTCGGGAAAGCTGGGGTGATTGCTCGCCGTGTGTCACCGAATCGGTGTCGTTGTCTTGCACCTGACGGTGCCGCCAAAACGAAGAAATCGCTTCGGGATTCCCGAAGCGATGCAACGAGTACGAAGATAGCACAGCTGATTTTTCGATGTCGGGTTTTGCCACCGAAACCTTCAAGAAGTTTGCGAACCGATGACGAGTCGCTCGAAATTTCCGCAGATTGGCCCCCGGCTGCCCACCCAACGTCGCCGTGTGCCTATGCTCACGCACGTTGGGTGATCGGCGAGCGGTTGAACGTCACGACGACCGTCCACGTTTCTGTCAGGGGGGCGAGTCAGAATGGGGTCGATGGGTTCACCGCGTTACACCGAGACACTCGAGGCCGTCGACGCCATTCGAGA
Organism: uncultured Acidimicrobiales bacterium; assembly: GCA_937969565.1. Lineage (GTDB taxonomy): Bacteria > Actinomycetota > Acidimicrobiia > Acidimicrobiales > SHLQ01 > SHLQ01. The sequence goes on from CALBVR010000112.1 coordinate 9,609, forward strand.
GCGTTGCTGCCAACGAGAGATGACTCCTGAGCAGTTCACGGCCGAGGTCACGGACGTGTTCTACGACTACCTGGTCGACGAAGATCCCCGCGACGATGTCGTCGGCTTGGTCGACTACTGCGTGCAGGTCGCACGAGAGGTGTGCGAGCTGACCCTGTTCGCCGACCGTGTGCTGCCACACCGTCTCGATCACCAGCTCCGTTGGATCCTCGATCAGCAGGGCGACGCGGAAACGCTTGGTCAGGTCGTACGACGGCTGCGGGTGCGGCTGGAACAGAACGACGAACTCGCAAAGATCGACCTGGTCGAGCTCTGCCAGCACGGCTACGAAACGCACCAGGGCCTCTTCTCGGCCGTGGACACGGAACGCGAGATCATCGATCTGGCCCACGAGTTCCGGGTGGTTCCGGCGCTCGACGCCGCCGTGCGGCCAACGTCCAGTGGGCGCCTCGCCAACGAGGAGAAGAGCCGGGGCAAGGCGCTTCCGCGCACACTCGATCTGCTCGCGCACATCGCCAACGATCCGCGTCATCCGTCCGGCACCCTCGCTCGGGATTCGCTGGTCGGCCTGTGCGCCTACGGCGAAACCGCCGGTCTGGCGGCACTTCGGCTGCCCGTCCACCTGCTCTCCGATGATCAGCGGGACCGGCTCCACGAGATCTACGTGTCGCACGAAGATGCCATCGGCCCGGAGGTCGTGCGCATTTTCATTTCGGAACAGCAGCTGCGCGATCGCGAAATTCTTCGAAGTGCACTGTGGCAGGCCAACGACTCCCGTCACCTGTCCTCGCCGGAAGCCACGGTCTGAGCCCTCCTCCCTGAGAGGGAGGCCCGAACCGGCAACGAGTGGGATGACCGGCAGGTCGCTGGTCCGTACGCTGGACCACATGTTGTGGCGACGGTGTGTTCTGATGCTCATGCTGGCGGGGGCGCTCGCCGCGTGCGGGGACGACACCGAGACGGCGGAAGTCGAGACCACCCCGAGCAGTTCCACCTCTTCGACGACCGCCCCGGGGCCCGAGACCTATGGTTCGCTCGAACCCGGGGACTACCCGGTCGACGTCGGTCCCGGCTCGGTGCTCACCATGCTGCTCAACGAGATGCCGGATCAGGACGAGGTGGTCGCGCTCGGTTTCGTTCCGATCCCGACGCAGCTCGAGTCGCTTCCGCTGCTCGAGAACTGTCCGGCCGAGCTCCCCGTGGCCCGGGTCGAGCGGATGGCTGGCCAACTCTCGGACGACGGTCAGATCTTCGAGGTGCTGGTTCAGGCCGGTGCGACGGTGTGGCCGAGCGCCGAAGCCGCCCAAGCGGCCGCCGACTTCTACGGCACCCCCGAAGGCGTCGAGTGCGAAGAGCGCGAGGTCGAGCGGGGGTTCTCCTATGCGAACCAGCCCGGTGACCCCACGTTGGTCGACTACGAACCCGCGCAAGTGATGGATCCGATCCACGACGGCATCGACGGCCTGCGTTCGTTCTCGAAGGGCGTGACGAGCGAACAGTTCGGGACGCCGTTCGAGCAGACGATCGAGAGCTCCATCGTCGTCCGGGGTGCCGTCATCTGGGTGTTCTCGGTCGCAACGTTGCCGGACATCGAGGCCTCGCAACAGATGGTGGACCTTGGTGGCGCATGGCTGCGGGATCGGACACCGATCGACGTGCCGACGCCGCAGCCGGTGATCGACGCGGCGAGCGAAAGGGTGCTGTCGGCACTCGAGGCGCCGGTGGAACGGCCCAGTTGGTTCGAAGAGGTCAGCCAAGTGCAGCTGGCTTCCACCCGTCTCGACGATCAGTGTTCGTCGTTCCTGGCTGAGCCGATCGTGGCGGCAAATGGCAGGAGGCATGTTGCCGTTTCGCAGGTCGCGGCGAGCTCGCTCAGCGAGCATGTCGCCACGTTCGAGACGAGCGAAGCCGCGATCGACGAGGTCCTCAACTACGAGTCGACCATCCTCGACTGCATCCGTTCGGAGACCCAGTCGCTTCTCTCCGTCGGATTCCGCCGCAACGACGAATCGACCGAACGGCTGACCGTTGATGGCGTCGAGGTCGTCGTGACCACGGTCGATCTGATCCAGGTCGTCGGCGACCAGGAGTTCGACGTACGGATCCAAACCGCACTCGGCGCGTCCGGGGTCGATGCCGTGCACGTCAGCTTCGAAGGCCTGCGCGATGATGAGCCGGATCTCGCCGACCTCGTGGTCCGTCGCCTCTCGCTTCTGGCCGAGGCACAGTGATGGCCGCTCGGCCGCAGCGATGGCTGCTCGAAGGGGCCCTCGTCGGAATGCTCGCGGCCATCTGGCTTGCCGAGTACCTGCTGCTGCGGGACGAATTGAACCAGCTTGGTCCGGGTTCACGATTGATCACGCTCGGTCTGTGGAAGACGAATGACGTGATCGTGGTTGGCCTCGTCATTGCGTTGCTGGGTGTCGCGGCCCTGTTGCTGCGCAATCGACGTCCGTTGGTGGCGTTGGTGATCGTCGCCGTGAGCATGCTCGCCGTGTCCTGGTTCTGGCCGCTGTTGTACAGCGAATTTGCGGGAGCGCTCATGCTCGCGACCGCAAGCTTCGTCGCCGTCTGGAAGCGGGCGGACTGGAAGGTCCCCGCTGCCGCCTCGCTGGTTGCGTTTGCGGCTGTCACGGCTCGGACCTACCAGACGTCGGAGAGTCTCGAAGAGATCACGGCGACGGCGTCGTCGGAGTTCTTCTCCATCACAGCCACGGCCCGTTCGTTGCTGGTCGGCGTGTTCGCCGTGGCGGCTGGTCTGCTCGCTCGCCGGCTCGACCGGCAGGCGGCTGAGCTGGCTGATCGCAATGCGCAGCTCGAACGTCAACGGGAGGTCACCCGGGAGCGGGCCATCCTGGATGAGCGGGTACGCATCGCCCGCGAGCTCCATGATGTGGTCGCACACCACGTCGCAACGATGACCGTGCATGCGGGTGTTGCCCGCCAGCTCGGCGGAGCCGAATCGCCGGCGACCCCGGCGCTCTCGCAGATCGAAGCGTCCGGTCGTGCCGCAATCGACGACCTCCAACGGTTGCTCGGCTATCTCCGAGGTGACGAGGTAGCGGATCCCGAGGATCGGTCGCCGACGCCGTCGTTGCGATCGCTCGACCACCTGGTGTCGAGCATCCCCGAACTCGAGGTCGTCACCACGACGGAGGGCGAGCTCGGAGATCTGCCCGGTGCCGTCGATCTGTCGGCGTATCGCATCATTCAGGAATCACTGACCAATGCAATGAAGCACAGCGATTCGAAGAAGGTCGACGTTCGTGTGGCCCGGGTGAATGGGCATGTCGAGGTCGAGGTGAGAAATGCGGGTGCTGGCGGAATGCCCGGTGACGGCACCGGGCATGGCATTCTCGGAATGCACGAACGGGCGGCGTTGCTGGGGGGCACGTTGGAGGCCGGCCCCGGCGAGGATGGCCGGTGGAAGGTCAGCGCCCTGCTGCCGATCACTGCGCCGAAGGGAACCACACCATGATCCGAATCGCACTCGCCGACGACCAGGCGATGCTCCGGGCGGGCTTTCGTCTGCTGCTTGAATCGCACGCCGACATGGAGATCGTGGGCGAGGCGGAAACCGGGGCGGAGGCGGTGCAGCTCGTTCAGGACGTGCAACCGGATCTGATCCTCATGGACGTGCAGATGCCCGACATGGACGGGATTGCTGCCACCCAACAGCTGCTGGCCGAACCGGGGTGCACGACACGGGTGCTCGTGCTCACCACGTTCCAGCGCGACGACTACCTCTTCGATGCGCTGCGGGCGGGCGCGAGCGGGTTTCTTCTCAAGACGGCGCCGCCGGAGGATCTCGTTGCCGCGGTGCGCACGGTGGCTGACGGCAACTCGCTGCTCGATCCCGCGGTCACTGGCAGCGTCATCGAGCGCTTCGCCTCGGCCGGGCCGGGCGTCGCTCGGTCCGATCGACTCGACGAACTCACCGAACGGGAGCGTGAGGTGTTGGAGGAGGTCGCTCGGGGTCGTTCCAACGCAGAGATCGCCGAGAATCTCTTCGTTGGCGAGTCGACGGTCAAGACCCACGTGTCGAGCGTGCTGTCCAAGCTCGGCCTGCGGGACCGGGTTCAGGCGGTCGTCTTCGCCTATGAGCACGGGCTGATTCGTCCGGGACACTGATCGGTTGAGCGGCGGCTCCGGTCCCCGCTGGTACGATCCTCCAGCGGTGAGGAGTTCTCGTGCCTGATGCATCGAATCTGAGCAACGAAGGGTTCATGGCCCTGTTGCCCGACGGCTACGAGCCTCCGAGCGAGAAGACGTTCATCGTCGTCGGTCTTGCCCGTGGCGGGACCACGATGGTGGCTCGGCTCCTCGAGTCCTTCGGCGTGTTCATGGGCGACGAGGCCGACAACCCGGTCGTCGAGGATCGCCGTATCGCTGCGGCGATCGAGGGCGGTGACTCCGCGTCGGTGCAGGCCGTGGTGGACGACTACGACGCCGCCCATGGGGTCTGGGGGTTCAAACGTCCGAACGTGTTCCGATCGCTGGATGCCGGCGATCTTCCATTTCGGAACCCGCATTTCGTCGTGGTACTCCGCGACGCGCTGGCCATCGCGAACCGGAACCAGATCTCGATGTTCAAGGACCCGCTCGTCGACATGGCCGACAGCGTCGAGTTGATGGCCGATCTCGTCCGGTTCGTCGAACAACAACGCGGCCACCCGCTGTTTCTCCTGTCGTTCGACAAGAGCCTCATGAACGTCCGCTCCCTCGTCGGCGAGATGGCGGACTTCGTTGGTGTCGAGCTGACCCAGCCGATGCGGCGTCGGGCATTGAAGTCCATCGAAGTCGACAACGCGAACTACCTCGAGCTCTCCCGGGCGGACTCGTTCATGGGTCGGATCACGGATGTGCGTGAGCGCACCGTCACCGGCTTCTTCCGCTACCACCACCGCGAGGACAACCCGCCGCTCGAGGTGTTCATCGATGACGAGCCGGTCAACGCGGAGATGCGCTGGTTCGACACACACATCGACCGTCCGAACGGCAAGCGGTTCAGTGGTCGGTACGGGTTCGAGCTGACTCTGGAGCCGGGTGTTCAGCTTCGTCCCGGGCAACAGATCAGCGTGCTGGTCGACGACGAACGCCGGCAGGAACTCCGCAACTCGCCGTATCGGGTGAAGTGATCGACATGCAACCGTGGATGATTCTTGCGCTTCTTCTCGGAGCCGGTGTGGTCGTACTGCTCATCGCCCCGACGCTGCACCGTCGATCCGTTGCGAACTCGCGGGCCGGGCTCGCAGCCTCCCGGGACCGCCGCGTCGCTGAACTGCGCGCCAGTGCAGACGGCGTGGAGTATCCGATGGAGGCTCGTTCCGCGCTCCGTGTCCGCGATGCGCTGCTTCTGCGTGGTGTCCGTACCGAGGTCGTGACCGAGGGCGCCGGTGCGACGCTGGTGGGACGGCAAGAGGATCGGGCAACGATCGAAGCGGCGATCGCCGAGTTGTCGAACTAGCGGCCGACCGCTCGTGCGATCGCCGAGATCGCATGATCGAAGACGGGCCACGCATCGGTCGCCTCCACATTCATCGAGGGTGCCTCGCGAAGCTGGAGTGGTTCGAACGCCGGGAACGACAGCGCGTGGATGCCGGTGCCCGAGAAGAAGGGGTCGCTGTCCGTCGTGGCCTCCGCCGATTCGACGACCACCACCGCCGAGCGTCCGAGGAAACCATCGAGCAGCCGTGCGTCGGCTTCGACTTCCTCGGCGAAGGTCAGGATGGTGGCGAGCGCGTGTTTGCACGTGGTGAGCCCATCCGGACACGTGCAGACGCTGCTCAGGTGCTCGGGGTCCGGAAGCGACGAGGCGCCCAGGTGATCATCGGCCAGCAGAATCTTCACCGAGTACGGGTCAGGCTGTGAGCCGTAGACGAGGGTGCTGAGCTCTCCGGACTCCACGGCGATTTCGCCGACCGAACCGGCCCGGTGCAGTTTGCGAGCGCGAGCCATGCGGCCCGGGTCGCCGAGCTCGATGGCGAGATTGGAGAGCGCCCGGGCGGTGTCGCTACGAAGTGGTCGTCTCACCAGATGCTCGCTTCCGGTTCCTGGCCGGACGTGGCCGAAAGGTCGAGCTGCAACAGATCGCGGAGCTCGTCGGTGGAGAGTTCGGTGAGCCAGCTCTCGTCTGAGCCAACCACCGACTCTGCCAATCGGCGCTTCTCCGTGAGCAGTACGTCGATGCGTTCCTCGAGCGTTCCCCGGCAGACGAGCTTGTGTACGAACACGGTCTGCGTCTGACCGATGCGCCAGGATCGGTCGGTTGCCTGATCCTCGACGGCAGGGTTCCACCAACGGTCGTAGTGGATCACCCGGCTCGCCGCCGTGAGGTTGAGGCCCGTGCCGCCGGCGCGAAGCGAGATGAGCTGAACCGGCGGGCCGTCGCCACTCTGGAAATCCGCGACCATGCGATCTCGCTGAATGCGTGTGGTGCCGCCGTGGAGGAACGGAGCGTCGACCGAGTGTCGGTCGTTGATGTGGGCGGACAGCAGCTTGCCCATCTCTCGGTACTGGGTGAACACGATGACCTGCTCCTCGGACTCGAGGATGGTGTCGAGCAGCTCGTCGAACCGTTCGAGCTTGCCCGAGCGACGGCTCTCACCGACGGTCGGTTCGGCCAGGTAGTGGGCGGGGTGGTTGCACAGCTGCTTGAGCCGCGTGAGCGT
>CALBVR010000113.1 GCA_937969565.1 uncultured Acidimicrobiales bacterium
GCGGATGAACCCGGCGAGCTGGAGGTTGCCGGCCTCGGCGGTTTCGACCGCGAGCGCCGAAGGAGCACTGACCGACACGACCGAGCCGAAACCGGCCGCCCACGCCTTCTGGATGATCTCGAAGCTGGCCCGGCCGCTCACGTACAGCCCGAGGTCGGTGGCAGGAAGTTCGCCGTCGAGGAGCATCCGACCGACCACCTTGTCGACGGCGTTGTGCCGCCCGATGTCTTCCCGCACGGACAGGACGGTGCCGGTCGAATCGAACGCAGCGGCCGCGTGTACAGCGCCGGTCTTGTCGAACAGCTCCTGCTTGCCCCGAACCCGGTCGGCGACCTCGGCCAGGACCACCGGGTCGATCGGGTCAGCGGTGACGGGGAGCAGTCGGGTGGTGAGTTCGTCGATCGCATCGGAGCCGCACAGGCCACAGGAGGACGACGTGGAACCGAGCCTGGGTGTCGGCGTTGGCGCCTTGCCGCCGGTCTCGACGGTCACGATGTTGAACTGACTCTCGACCGCTGAACCGTCGGCGCAATAGCGGACGGTTTCGATCGTGGCGTCGCCCAACATCCCCTCGGCATGCAGGAAACCGGCGGCCAACTCGTAGTCGTGACCGGGGGTTCGCATCGTGGTCGCCACGAGGGTTCCATCGAGCTGGATGGAAAGCGGCTCTTCGACGATGAGGTCGTCGGGGCGTCGACGGTCGTTGCCGCCGCCAATGCGGCGAACGAACACGCTTCGGGTACGACCACGAGCCATCAGGAAAGGGTACTTCGCTCCGTTCGCCCCGAGACGATCGCAGCAGCCACAAGGCAGACGAGGCCGCTGGCGATCCATGCGGGCTGGTAGCTGTCGAACCGGTCGATCGACCACCCCACCAGCGGCCCGCCGACGGTCAGCCCGATCAGGAAGCCGAAGAGCAGCACACCGGTTGCGCGGCCGGCACCGGCCGTGCCGGATTCGCGAATCATCGAGAGGTTGGCCGCCGTGTTCCACGAGCCGACTGTCAGACCGGACAGCAGCGTGCCGATCCACAGCAGGGCGATCCCCAGGCTCGCGGACCCGATCAGCAGAGCGATCGACACGGCAGCTCCGACGCCGAGGATCGTCAGCGCCCGCCGTGTGGGGAACCCCCGGTCCAACGCGACGCCCCAGATGATGCGCGAGGGGATGGCGATCAGGCCGGACACCCCGAAGACGGCGCCCGCCGTCGCCGGGCTCACACCGACCGACTCCTCGGCAAACAGGGGCAGGAATCGGCCGAGCCCTCCCCCCACGGTTCCCATGACGAATCCATAGGCCGCCACCCGCCACACGATGCCGGGGAGTGGACCTGCGGTCGCGGCGGCGTCCGTCGCCGGACCGTCCGTCGGCTCGTCGAGTTCGGTGACCCAACGCAGGCCGAGCAGGCTGACGGTCGAGACGGCGGCCACCGCCCAGAGTCCGGCTCGCCAGCCGGCGGTCGCGGCGATCGCCGGCATCGCAAATCCTGAACTGAACGTGGCGAGTTGCACCCCGGATTGCTTGACGCCCGTGAGCACGCCCCGCTGGTCAGCGGGGATCCCAGTGGATATGGCCTTGTTGGTCGCCGGGTTGCCCCAGCCCTGAGGCAGGCCGGCGAGCGCCATTGCGACCAACAGCACCGCATACGAGGTGGCGAGCGCAGCAGCGGCCGTCGAGATCGCCGACAACGCCAGCACCGCAGCGATCGCTTTGCGGCCACCCAACAGATCGGACAGGCGACCGGCCGTCGGGGCAAAGAGTCCACCGACACCGGTGTTGACCGCACCGATCAATCCGAGCTGCAGCTTCGAGAGACCGAACTCCTGCTCCAGGTCGCTGGCCACGACCGCGAGGGCAAACAGGCTGAACGTGGACATCGCCATCGCCATGACGAGCATGTACGAGAAGCCAGCGTGGCGTCGATTCACCCCCGCACCCTACGCCCCGCCAACCTCGTACGACCCCGGCGAGGTCGCCCGACGGATGTACGGTTGATGGCAAGGGCGGACGGTCGAAAGGCAAATCAATGTCCATGCGCAGCTGGATTCGAGAGTTTCGGGCCGAGATGCGCGACCGACGCGCCGGTCGCAAGGCCATGGGCAACGACGGTGACATGTTTCGATCCGCCCGCGGCATCGTCGGCGCCACCGGATGGTCGTTCAGCAACGCATGGGACCACCTGGAGAAGGACGGCAAGGCCTACAACCGCTCGATGCAGCGCGAACCTCACCTCCCGCCGAGCCTCTTCGTGAGTGAGCAGGATCGGGTGCGCATGGGCAAGGCGGCACCCCTTTCCGAGCGGTGCATCGAAGACTGGAAATCGCCGGACGCCATGCCGGTCCGCGACTGGGACATCTCCAAGATCGACGACTGATCCACCGGCATCGGAGGGAGCGCGCAAGTTCTCTTCAGGAAGCGCCAGCCACAGCCGATCGGATGCGACACTGACGGATACGCGGCGGACCTTCTGCCGCGCCAAGGAGACAAGGTCATGTCGACGACACCAGCCATCACCGAGCAGATGACCGAGTGGTGGCAACACGGCGTGGTGTATCAGGTCTACATCCGGTCCTTCGCAGACGGAAACGGCGACGGCCAGGGCGATCTGGCCGGCCTTCGCTCCCGGCTCGATCATCTGGCTTCGCTTGGTGTCGACGCCGTGTGGATCAACCCGTGGTACGTGTCTCCGCTGAAGGACGGCGGCTACGACGTGGCTGACTATCGCAACATCGACCCGCGCTTCGGATCCGTCGAAGAAGCCGAACAGTTCATCGCCGAGGCACACGAGCGGGGCATTCGTGTCATCGCCGACCTCGTCCCGAACCACACCTCGTCCGACCACGTCTGGTTCCAGGAAGCCATCGCTGCACCTCCCGGCTCGCCGGCCCGCGACCGCTACGTCATCCGGCCCGGCAAGGGTCCGGACGGAGCGGAACCGCCGAGCAATTGGGAAGCCGTGTTCGGCGGCCCGGCCTGGGAACGCCTGCCCGACGGCGAGTGGTACCTGCACATCTTCGACACCTCCCAGCCGGACCTCAACTGGGAGCACCCAGAGGTTCGGGCCGAGTTCGAGAGCATCTTCCGCTTCTGGCTGGACCGGGGCATCGACGGCTTCCGGGTCGACGTCGCCCACGGCATGATCAAGGACCTCACCTTCCCGGACATCGACTCGAAGACCGAACTGCTCGAATCCGAGCACCCGATCGACCACCCGCACTGGGACCGCGATGGCGTGCACGAGATCAACCGCGCCTGGCGGGCCGTCCTCAACCAATACGAGGACCGGATGATGGTGGCCGAGGCCTGGGTCCACGCCGAACGCCTTCCCCTGTACCTGCGCGAGGACGAGTACCACCAGTCCTTCAACTTCGACCTCCTCGAGGCCAAGTGGACGGCCGACTCGTTCCGTCGGATCATCAGCCGCTCGCTCGACGCCGCGGAGGCGGTCGGCGCAACCTCGACCTGGGTGCTCTCGAACCACGACGTGGTCCGCCACGCCACCCGCTACGGGCTCCCGCTCGACGTGAAGTGGCGCAAGTGGGTGACCGACGGCCCCCACGATGCGCTCGACGAAGCCCTCGGTTCCCGCCGGGCCCGCGCAGCCGCCCTCATCACGCTGGCCCTGCCCGGATCGACCTACGTCTACCAGGGCGAAGAGCTCGGCCTGCACGAGGTGTGGGAGCTGCCCGACGAGGTGCTCGACGACCCGACGTGGGAGCGTTCCGGCCACACCGAACGCGGCCGCGACGGCTGTCGCGTCCCGATCCCCTGGGAGACCGACGGGCCGTCGTTCGGGTTCGGAACGACCACACCCTGGCTTCCGCAGCCGGACACGTTCGGTCCGAACTCCGCTGCCGCTCAGGCCGGCGACCCGGACTCGATGCTGTCGCTCTATCAGGCAGCCATTGCGCTTCGAAAGGGCAGGTTCGCCGCCGACCGTCGTCTGGCGATGTTCGACCTCGGCACCGACGTCCTTGCCTTCACCCGCGGCGAGGACGTCACCGTCATCGTGAACATGGGCAAAGACCCGCTCGAACTGCCTGAGGGCCGACTCCTGCTGTCGTCGATTCCGCTCGAAGGCGGGATGCTGCCGAGCGACGCTGCGGTCTGGCTCTCCAGCTGACAACTGGGCCATACGGCCCATTTCGCAGATTCCTGCACCACAACTGAAAGATCGAACGAAGCTCAGCGATCCAACCGGTGAGATGTGCCCCGAAGGGCAGCACCAACCACC
>CALBVR010000114.1 GCA_937969565.1 uncultured Acidimicrobiales bacterium
GAGCGTGACGACGTCGACGTTGCCGGTGCGTTCACCGTTGCCGAAGAGGGTTCCCTCGACGCGGTCGGCGCCTGCCATCACGCCGAACTCGGCGGCGGCGACGCCGGTGCCTCGGTCGTTGTGGGGATGCAGCGACAGGACGACCGATTCGCGGTTGTCGATGTTGGCATCGAACCACTGGATCATGTCGGCGTAGATGTTGGCGGTGCTCATCTCGACGGTCGCCGGCAGATTGAGGATGACGGGGTTGTCCGGCGTCGGCTGCCAGACGTCCATCACCGCTTCGCAGACGCGCTTGGCGAACGGCAGCTCGGTTCCGGTGAAGCTCTCCGGCGAGTACTCATAGCGAAGGTTCGTGCCGGGCAGCTTGTGCTCGTTGGCCTGGCACGCCTTCGCGCCTTCGACGGCGATGTCGATGATGCCCTGCTCGTCGAGCCCGAACACGACCCGGCGCTGGACGGTCGAGGTGCTGTTGTAGAGGTGAACGATGGCGTTCTCAGCGCCGACGAGGCTGTCGAAGGTCCGAGCGATGAGCTCGGGCCTGGCCTGCGTCAGCACCTGGATCGACACGTCGCTCGGGATGGCGCCGTCTTCGATGATCTGGCGGACGAACTCGAAGTCGGTGTCGCTGGCAGCGGGAAAGCCGACTTCGATCTCCTTGAACCCGATTTCGACGAGCTGATCGAACATCATCCGCTTGCGGGCGGGGTCCATGGGCTCGATGAGTGCCTGGTTGCCATCTCGAAGGTCGACCGAGCACCACAACGGTGCTTCGGTGGTGACCTCGTCTGGCCATGTGCGGTTCGACGAATCGACGGGCAGCACATCGAGGTAGTGCTGGTACTTCTCGATCGGCATGCGACCGGCCGTGCCTCGTTGGGCTCGACGGCTCGCAGACTCGGGGCGTGCGTGGGATGAACTCATTGCCTTCTCCTGGAAACGAACTTCGACTTGCTTGAACTCGGACTGGGGAGACTGGACGTCATTACACCCGGCGCGTCGGATCAGACGGCCGGGCCCAGAAGTCGGAGGTCGAGCAGGAGGTTCACTACCAGGGGAGGTTAGTCGATCTCGCCGCGGCTGACACGCTCCCCGAACTGGCGGAGGCTGTCGAGAACGACCGGATCGATGGGTGCCTTGTTGGTCGACAGGCTGACGCGGATGTTCTGGTACACCGATGACTCGAGGTCGCAGTCGGTGCATTCATCCAGGTGGCTGGCCACCTTGCGGGCGGTTTCGGTGTCGGTCTCTCCGTCGAGGTAGCTCTGGAGCACCTCCATGACGTCGTCGCAGGAAAGCCCGCCACGCATCTTCTTGAAGAGTTTCATCGTGTTGCTCCTCGGGGGAGGGCGGCGGCCGAATCGAGGCCGTGTTCAGCAAGGTGATCGCGAATGCGCTTCCGGGCTCGATGGAGCCGGCTCATGACCGTGCCAACAGGAACGCCGAGGATGTCGGCGGCTTCCTGGTAGGCGAGACCGTTGAGATCGACGAGTTCGACGACTTGGCGGAAGTCGGTCGAGAGCTCGGCGAACGCATCGGTGACCGATGCATCGAAGGTCGGATCGACCACGAGCTCTTCTGGCCCGGTGGTTTCGGCGAAATCGACCGATCGTTCGAAGGTGAGATCGGGATCGTCCAACAGGTCGGGCCGCTTCTTGCGGGCCCGGTTGATGTTGGCGTTGCGCATGATGGTGAGCAGCCAGGCTCGTGGGTAGCGGCCGTCGAAGCGCTCGATCGCTCGGAAGGCTCGCAGGAGCGTGTCCTGGACGAGGTCCTCGGCATCGGTCTGGTTTCTGGTGAGCGACCGGGCCGTGCGATACATGACCTCGAGCTCGGGGATCACGTATCGGTTGAAGGCCTCGGTGGCGTCCGCCGAGGCGGCGGGGGAATCGACCTCGGTTGGGCGTTCTGTCATGACGGCGACCACGAAGCAACTAACCGGGCAGTGTCCAAGCGCATTCCGCCAGTGTCGCATACGGGCGGGTAAAGCCAACGGAAGCAGCCCGGCGAGTCGCCGGCCGTAGAATCGAGCGATGAGTGATCAGCCCGAGGTGACGTTGTTCGAGGCCGTTGGAGGAGCGGACTACTTCGATGCTCTGGTCGATGCCTTCTACGACATCGTCGAGGACGATGCGCTGCTCCGTCCCATCTACCCGGACGATCTCACGCTGCCGAGGCGTCACACCAGTCTCTTCCTCCAGCAGTACTGGGGCGGGCCGTCGACATACAGCGATCAACGCGGTCATCCCCGTCTGCGGATGCGTCACGCGCCCTTCGTGATCGGCGAGCCGGAGCGTGATGCATGGCTGGCCGCAATGACCAAAGCGGTCGACGAGGTTCCCATGTCGGAATACCTCGAGCCGGATGGCCAGAATGTCGCCAAAGGAATGCTCAACGGGTATTTCGATCACGCGAGCACCGCGATGATCAATCACGCCTGATCCGAGGCGAACGGGGCATTCTTTCACAATTGTCCCCCGGGGGCGCGGCACTGCGGAACCCCAGTAAACAAAGGGCGAACAATGCTTGACACCGGGTCGGGGGACGATTCAACTTCTCGTGTTCCCCGTACTCGCGGGCAAGACAAATGGAGGAGTTCGCCATGAATAAGACAGAGCTGGTTGATGCAGTTGCCGAGGGATCGGGTGTCTCCAAGAAGGATGCTGGGGCGGTGATCGACGCCATGTTCGACGTCGTGATGTCGTCCGTCGGAAGCGGTGAGAAGGTCACCATTCCGGGCGTCATTTCGTTCGAGCAGGTCGATCGCAAGGCTCGCAAGGGCTTCAACCCCCAGACCAAGGAGCTGATCGACATTCCCGCCTCCAAGGCCGTGAAGATCACGGCCGGGTCTCGCCTCAAGGCTGCGGCGAAGGGCTGATTCCGAGGCCGGTCTCCGACCGGCACATCGTGAGTGAACGTGGCGCCCC
>CALBVR010000115.1 GCA_937969565.1 uncultured Acidimicrobiales bacterium
CGGGCAGAGAGGCGGGTGAAGGGGCCGCGTCTCACTTTCACCCAAAATCGCAGACTAGAGCCATGCTGACCGCTTCTGGATGCACATCGGTCGTACGAGGTGCGAGGATCGAGCATGACCTCCGTTGCTGACCTTGTGATCGCCGCCCTTCGTCAGAGTCAGATCGACACACTGTTCTGTCTGCCCGGGGTGCAGAACGACGACTTCTTCGATCGGCTCGTCGATGCACCCGACATCCGGCCGATCGTCTGCCGGCACGAGCAGGGCACGGCGTACATGGCGATGGGCGCCGCGCAGGTCACTGGAAAGCCGGCCGCCTGCTGTGTGGTTCCCGGGCCGGGGATGCTGAACGCCGCAGGTGCGCTGACCAGCGCGTACTGGGGGTACGCAAGGGTGCTGGCCATCGTGGGGCAGATGGCCACGGATGTGCGAGGCAAGAACTTCGGTGCGCTGCATGACCTTCCGGACCAGACGGCGATTCTCTCGCAGCTCACCAAGGCCACCTTCGTGGCCGACGACCCGGCGACAGCAGCGAGCGAGGTTCAGAAGGCGGTCGACGCGTTGCACTCCGACATGCCTCGACCGGTCAGCATCGAGGTGCCGGCCGACGTGTGGGCACAGCCGGCATCCGGTGACATCGGCCCGGCCACGGTGAGCGTACCGACCGCAAACCCGGCCGACATCGAACGAGCGGCCGCCATCCTCGCCGACGCCCGCTCACCCCTCATCGTGCTCGGCTCCGGTGCCTACGCAGCGAGCGCCGAGGTGATCGCGCTCGCCGAGAAACTGCAGGCACCCGTCACGACCCGGCGCATGGGCCACGGCGTCGTCCCGACCACCCATCCCCTGTTCCTGCCGATCACCGCGGCCCACGATCGTTGGGCGACGACGGACGTCGTGCTCGGCATCGGCAGCCGCATCGAATGGCCGCTCGGCAGCTGGGGCGTGGACGACGACCTCACCGTGCTGCAGATCAATGTGGACGCCGACGAGTTGAACCGCCACGGGATCACCGAGGTGGGCCTCCACGCCGACGCCGCCAAGGCGTGCGCGGCATTGGTCGATGCGCTCGGCGAATTTCAGGGCGTCGATCGCTCCGCCGAACTGGCTGGAGCAAAGCAGGCGTTCGCGGACGCGACCGCGTACCTGGTTCCGCAGCGGGAGTACTGCGCGGCGATCCGCGATGTCCTTCCGGACGATGGCGTGTTCGTCGAGGACGTCACACAAATCGGGTTCGGCGCACACCTCGTCTACGACCACCGCAAACCTCGAACGTTCCTTTCATCGGGAGCAGCGGGCACCCTCGGCGCGGGAACTGCGGTGGCGATCGGTGCTGCCGCTGCGACGGACCGGCCGGTGGTCGGCGTGACCGGCGACGGCGGCTTCCTCTTCACGGCAACCGAGCTCGCCACCGCGGTGCAGCACGACATCCCGTGCAACATCGTGCTGTTCAACGACGGCAAGTACGGCAACGTGAACCGCATTCAGAAGCTTCGGTTCGGGGCGGATCGGACGATCGCCTCCGAGCTCCGCAACCCAGACTTCCGCAAGCTCGCCGACGCATTCGGGTTGCGCAGCTGGCACACCGACTCGCCCGACGGCCTGCGGTCGGCCCTGGACGAGTCGATCGCCCACAACGGCCCAAGCCTGGTCGAAGTCACCGTGGGCGAGATGCCCAACCCCTGGCCCCTGATGCGCCTCCCGAAGGTCCGGGGCTGAACTTCACTGTCACAGGCCGGTCGTACACTTGTTCGTATGGTCGGAGTTGGGGCAGATCCCCTCGTGAAGCGGCGGAGCCGCATGGAGTTCGGTGGCGGCACCGGGTTCGATGCTGCCCGGGCGACCGATGCAGAAGCCCTCGCTGAACAATCGCTCACCGTGCTCGCCGGGCTCCCACCCAAGCTGGCCGTACCCCTGGCGCAGAAGATGCAGCGCCGTTTCGCCTCCGCCGAGCTTGAGAAGACGGCCGAACTGAAGCGATCGGGCGCCAGCGAGCGGAGCATCCGCAAACAGGCGGAAGCCGGCGGGACTCGGTCGAAGAAGTCGGCGAGCCGTGCCGCCCGCCGAGCCGATGCGGTCAACGTGAATCCCTCACTCGCGGAAGACGTCGACAGCGGTGATCTGGGCGAAGAGCAGCTCGATGCCATCGCCAACGCATCACAGAAGACCGGCGGCGAAGCGGCGAAGGACACCGAACTGCTCGACGAGGTCAAGGGCTCTCCCGCCGACGAGGCCAACAAGATCACCAGCCGGTGGCTCGAACGTCGAGACGACGACAACGGCGCCAAGACGCGCTACGAACGGCAGCGGGCGAAGCGGAAGCTCACGTTTGCCTACGACCCGGTCACCGGCTGCGAAACCATGACTGCGCAGGGCGACCGCGAGACCATTGGCGCGATCCGCAAGATCGTCGGCCTTCGCAGCGATGCCCTCTACCGCAAGGACGGCGGTCGAGACCTGCCGAACGAGCAGCACCCGCGCACTCGGGGCCAGCGGACGTTCGATGCACTCCATCAGCTCGTCACCGAGAGCGGCTCTGCGCCGTCACGTGGGGGCGGGCGGCCGAAGACGCCACCGGTCCGTTCGATGATCCACATCGTCGTTACCGTCGACGATCTCGCTCGTGACCAGATCAAGGCCACGTGTGTGGGCGGCGAAGGTCTCTTGCCCGAATCCGTTCTCGACCAGCTTGGATGCGACGCCACCATCGCCGGCACCGTCTTCTCCCAGCAGGGCGAAACGTTGTGGCACGGCCGTTTCCATCGGCATGCCACGCCAGCACAGTTCGCCGCACTGATCGCTCGAGATCAGGGCTGTGTCGTTTGCGGCGCCGATCCTTCTCGATGCGAGGCTCATCACCTCACACCATGGACGGCACCGGCAAGGGGCCGAACCAACGTCGACGAGATGGCGCTGGTGTGCGCTGACGATCACCACTGGATCCACGAGGAACAGCTCACGCTGTATTGGCAGCTGGGCCCGCCAGACCCAGCCACCGGGAGCCGCCCTCGGGTCTGGTCGACCCGCCCCGCGACACCCGAGGAGATCCCGGCGGCTGGCGCCGAGACGGGGTCCACGTCCCACTCCCACCATTCCGCGGCCTAGCTGCGGCGCTTCGGCGCGCCCAGAGACAAAGCGGGGAGGCGGCTTCGGCCGGACGGCAGCGCCGCCGGGAATGGGTTACCCTGAAAACCATGAAGCACTGACCTTTCGCAGGAACGTTGTCCATCGTCTCGCCATCTTCCCCGCGCATCGGGGCGCGAGACCGTTCTCTCGAAGGAGTGCTCATGAGCGCACAGCTCGTGGCGTCGTCGCTGTCATTCAGCCACGGCCCCAACCCCATCATCAGCTCGACAACCTTCACGGTTGCCCCCGCCGACCGTCTCGCAGTGATCGGGCCCAACGGTGCGGGCAAGACGACCTTGCTCCGGCTGCTGGCCGGCCAGCTTGAGCCGGAGGCAGGTCATGTCACGACCAATCCACCCGACGCAACGGTGGTGTTGCATCGGCAGGTCGTCGACGACGCGCTCGACGACGGCGTGCACGACTGGCTGCTGCATCGGGCCGGTGTGCGAGCCGTCGAGATCGAGTTCGACGCTGCCGCCAGCGCACTCGCCACCGACGAACACGGCAGCGCCGACCGCTACGACCGTGCGCTGGCCGCGCTGCTGCGGGTCGATCCCGGCTCGTTCGACGAACGAGCCCGAGCCGCCCTCGACGAAGTGGCCCTCGGTCATTTGCACGCCGCCCAACCGGTCGGCTCGCTGTCGGGCGGGCAGCGCACGCGTCTGCAGCTTGCTGCGCTCCGGCTGATCCAAGCCGACGTCCTCCTGCTCGACGAGCCGACCAACGATCTCGACGCCGACGGACTCGACCTGCTCGAAACCGTGCTCGGCGACCGGCGGGGCGCCACCGTTGTCGTGTCCCACGATCGCGCCTTCCTCGCCGGCTGGGCGTCCGGCGTGCTCGAGCTGGACGGTCACCACCACACCGTCACCCGCTACGAGGGCGGATACGACGAGTGGGAACGCCAACGCAGGATCGCCCGGGAACATGCAGACGACGCCTGGCGGCTCTGGACAACGCAGCGCGACGACCTCAAGGCTCGGGCCCAACGAGAACGGCAATGGTCGGCCGCCGGCGTGCGGGGCCACAAGAACTCGGACGAGCCAGACCGGAACCTTCGACAGGCGAAGATCGAACGCTCCGAGCAACTCGCCGGCAAGGCATCGCGCACCGAACGAGCGCTGGAACGGCACGAAGCCAACCGGGTGGATCAACCGTGGATCGGGTGGGAGCTCCGGCTCGACTTCGCGTCCGTGCCCACTGCCGGCTCAGAGGTCGCTCACGCACATGGCGCGGTGGTGGAGCGCGGCGAATTTCGCCTCGGTCCGGTGCACGTCGTACTCGGCTCCGGCGACCGGGTTCTGCTCACCGGGCCGAACGGCGGCGGCAAGTCCACACTCCTCGACCTGCTGCTGGGCCGCCTCGAACCGACGCAGGGTTCGGCCGGTCCCGGACCCGGAGCCGTCATCGGCCACATGAACCAGGGACGGGCCGTTCTCGGCGACGGGCCATTGCTCGAGACCTTCATGGAACGCAGCGGACTCGAGCATGCCTCCAGCCGGAGCCGACTCGCGAAGCTCGGCCTCGGCGCCGAGGAGATCGCCCGCCCGGTCGCCGAACTCTCCCCCGGCGAACAGACGCGTGCCATCCTCGGATTGTTCGCCGCCAAGGGAGTCAACACCCTCGTGCTCGACGAACCGACCAACCATCTCGACCTCGAAGCCATCGAGCAACTCGAGGCCGCCCTCGCCCATTTCGACGGCACCGTCCTGCTCGTCACGCACGATCGCCGCATGGCTGAACGATTCGACCACACCCGCCGTTGGACCGTCGAAGACGGCCGCCTCACCGAGACCTGGTAGCGGGCCGACGTTGGGTGCGAGCACCCTCCATCTCGTCGGCTACCTTCAGACGGGTTCGATCATCTTCCGGGGGAAGTTCCATGAAAACACGCGTCGCCATCTGCTGGGGAGAAGGGACCGACTGGTCGGTCGAAGAGGTCGATCTTCGGGACCCGGGTCCGGGCGAAGTTCTCGTGAAGCTGGCGTTCGCCGGCCTCTGCCATTCAGACGAACACGTCCGCCTCGGCGACCTCTCCATCCCCGATGGCGAGGGCGGCTACCTCATCAGCCCGTGCCCCATGGTCGGCGGCCATGAAGGTGCCGGCGTCGTCGAAGCGGTCGGCGAGGGCGTAACCAAGGTTGCGGTCGGCGACCATGTCGCCACCTCGTTCATTCCGGCCTGTGGGGTCTGCCCACCGTGCGCAAGCGGACGTTCGAACCTGTGCGACCGTGGCGCCGAGACCATGTCCGCCGAAGCCCGCATCACCGCAGCCAACGGCACCGAGGTCCGCAGCATGGCCGGCCTGGGCACGTTCGGCGAGCACATGGTCGTGGACCAGGACTCCCTCGTGAAGGTCGGCGACTGGTATCCGCTCGACGCCGTCACACTGGTGAGCTGCGGTGTGGCGACGGGCTATGGCTCGGCCGTCAACGTGGCCGATATCCGCGCCGGCGACACGGTCGTGGTCGTGGGTGTGGGTGGCATTGGCGTCAACGCCGTGCAAGGGGCGAAGGCCGCCGGAGCCGCCCACATCGTTGCCGTCGACCCTGTCGAGATGAAGCGCGAGTTCGCCCAGACCGTCGGCGCAACCCACATTGCGGCGAGCATCGAAGAGGCAACGCCGCTCGTGAACGAGCTCACGTGGGGCCGCAACGCGAACACCGTCATCCTCACCGTGGGCGATGCGACGAGCGACCTGTTCGCACCGGCCATGGGCATGGTCGGCAAGGGCGGCGAACTGGTGCTGACCAGCCTGTCCGACATCAATCAGAACGAAATCAGCATGAACACGTTCGACCTCGCCATGAACCAGAAGGCGCTCAAGGGCAACGTGTTCGGCGGCTGCAACCCCCGGGTCGACAT
>CALBVR010000116.1 GCA_937969565.1 uncultured Acidimicrobiales bacterium
ACGAACACGCCGGACGTTCTGCGCAACCTGATCGGCTGACTCAGAGGATCGGCCCCGGGCGTGGGATGTCGCGCCCGTCAGGTACGACCAGCTGAAGAACGTCGGGTTCCCAGAGGAATTCGATTTCGGTGACATCGCCCAGGTGGTCACCGTCGAGTTGATACGGGAACGGACGATCACTCCGCACGGTGACCTTCATGAGGTCAGACCGGACGTCGACGCCTCGGCCTGTCTGTACCCCGGCATCGGATCGCAGCGTGCGGGCGGCAAGCGTGGCCAGGCGCGCGGCGTTCATCGAACGGAGCGTGAGAAAGCTCAAGGGGCGGTCGAGCGTGGCCGCCGGGGCCACCCGAAATGGGCGGTCGGCCAGATACGTGTATGGGTCGGTGTTGAGACAGATTCCGAAGTAGCCGTCTTCGATCACGGAGCCGTCGGCGAACTCGACTTCGAAATGCGGTGTCGAACGGTCGTAGTGGCGGAGCCACGTGTCGATCGCCGCAAAGGCAAACAACGGGTGGCCGGCCCATCGTTTGAGCTGGCCGCGTTTCTCCACCTGCTCGACGACCGCAGCGTCGTAGCCGACGCCCGTGTGGAAGAGGAAGTACCG
Organism: uncultured Acidimicrobiales bacterium; assembly: GCA_937969565.1. Lineage (GTDB taxonomy): Bacteria > Actinomycetota > Acidimicrobiia > Acidimicrobiales > SHLQ01 > SHLQ01. The sequence goes on from CALBVR010000116.1 coordinate 608, forward strand.
GCCATTCGCCGAACCGAGGCCGACCGAACGCACCGAACCGGCGTCGAGTGCTTCCAGGGTGACTGCTGTGGCATGCACCGGATCGTCCGGCAGGCCGAGCGTGCGTGCGAAAACGTTCGTGGAGCCGCCAGGCAGGGGAGCGAGCGCCGTTGCGCTGCCCGCTACGCCGTTGGCGGCTTCGTTCAGCGTTCCGTCACCGCCGAGCACCGCGACCACGTCCACCCCGGCCGCCGCTGCGCCCTTGGCAATGCGCGTGGCATGACCCCGGCGGGCCGTCTCGGCGAGCTCGACGTCGTGGTCGGCGGAAAGGGCCTTCTGGATCACCACGCGAGTGCGTGCGGTGACCGATGATGCTGAAGCGTTTGCAATCAGAAGGATCCGCATTTTTTCCTTTGATTGGGGCGAGTGTGCCGAGGTTACCGCCCAGTACGCTGAAGCATTGTGCGAAGTTTCCTGCGCTTCCGCAGGACACCCAACGAAGAAAGGGGCACCCGACGCAATGAACGTAGTCGTGTGTGTGAAACAGATCCCTGATCCGGCAGAGACCGGCTCGATGGATCCAGCAACAAAGACCCTCGTCCGAGACGGAAAGCTCATCCTCGACGAATCCGACAGCTACGGCGTCGAGATGGCCCTCCAGCTGGCTGAGGCCGCTGGTGGCGGCACCGTCTCGCTCGTGTCGATGGCCCCCAACAATGAGGTGTCCGGTCTTCGTACCGCCCTCGCCATGGGCGCCGACGACGCTGTGCTCGTCTCCGACGATGCGCTCGCCGGCACCGACGCCCTCGGTACGGCCAAGGTGCTCGCCGCTGCGATCGCCAGCAAGTCGCCGGACCTCGTGCTCGCCGCAACGGAATCCTCCGATGGCTACACCGGCACGGTTCCCGAGCAGATCGCCGCCGTGATGGGCCTCCCGTCCGTCACCTTCGCAAAGTCGATCGAGGTCGGCGATGGCTCGGTCAGCGTCCAGCGCCAGACCGAGGCCGGCTACGACTCGGTCACCTGCCCGATGCCCTGCATGGTCTCCGTGACCGCAGGTGTCGTCGAGCCCCGCTACCCGTCCTTCAAGGGCATCATGGCCGCGAAGTCCAAGCCCGTTGAAGAGAAGACCTGCGCCGATCTCGGGATCGACGCCGGCTCCGTCGGCTGGGCCGGCGGTGGCCAGGAAATCGTCGAGATCGAGGCCGCCGAAGAGCGTGCCGCCGGCGAGAAGATTGTTGATGAGGGCGACGCCCACGAGCGCATCGTTGCGTTCCTCGAAGAACTGAAGGTGATCTGATCATGGGAATGGGAACGATCTGGGTCTACGGAGAGGTTGCCGAAGACGGCGGCCTGTCCTCGATGACCACCGAAATTCTGGCCAAGGCCCGCACCCTCGCTGATGACGTTCACGTCGTCGTGGGTGGCGAGGGTACCGACGCCATCGCCGCATCGGCTGGCGCCAACGGCGCCAGCACCGTGCACGCCACGGGCGACCTCGCCGGTGGACTCCAGGGCGTACACGTGGCCGCGGCGATCGCCGGTGCGATCGAGGCCGGCTCCGGCCCCGCCGCCGTGCTCGCCGGTACGACCTACGACGGCCGCGATGTTGCCGCTCGTCTGTCGGTTGCCGTCGATGCTCCGGTCATCACGAACGTGGTCGACCTGGAGGTCAACGGTGACGCGCTTGTCGGCACCGAGCCTGTCTTTGGTGGCACGACCAACGTGAAGACGACCTTCACCGGTGGCAAGGCGCAGATCGCGCTCATCCGCCCGAAGTCGTTCGTGGCCGAAGAGACCGGCGGCGCAGCTGCGTCCGTCGCTGCCTTGGCTGTCCCGGACTCTGGCGCTGCCGGCGCCGCCCGGGTGCAGGACCGCTTCGTCGAAGAGTCCGATGGCCCGAAGCTCGACGAGGCCGGCACGGTTGTGTCCGGTGGTCGTGGCCTCGGCGAAGCCGACAAGTACGCCATGGTCGAGGATCTCGCCACGGTGCTTGGTGGCGCCGCTGGTGCGTCCCGCGCAATCGTCGACGCTGGCTGGGTCCCCTACAGCTATCAGGTGGGTCAGACCGGCAAGGTCGTGAAGCCCGACGTCTACCTCGCGCTTGGCATCTCCGGTGCCACGCAGCACCTGGTCGGCATGAAGGGTTCCAAGACCATCATCGCGATCAACAAGGACGAGGAGGCCCCGATCTTCGGTGTCGCCGACCTCGGAATTGTCGGCGACGTCCACAAGGTCGTCCCGAAGCTTCTCGAGGCCCTCAAGGCCCGCTAACAAGCCGCTCGAAGGGCCCCGCTGCCAAGCAGCGGGGCCCTTCGTCGTTTTGCCCCGCCACCAAACCGCAGCGGGGTCAGACCCCCAACAGCAATCAGGAGTCTGACCCCTAATCGCACTTAGGGGTCAGACCCGGAACAGTGGAAGGCCAAGTTTGCGAAGCAAACTTGAGTAGTGAGGAGCCGCCTTGGTTGGGGCACGGCCAAGTTCGGCGAAGCCGAACTTGAGTAGTGAGCGAAGCGAACGGCTTAGACCATCGGCCAGGGCCAGCGGCGTCCGGTGGGGTCGTCGGGGAACCTGCCTTCGACGGCGAGGACGCGAGCTCGCGTCATCACAGCATCGCGTTCAAAGGTGTCGAGGAGCGCGGCGAGGTCGTCGTTCAACCCGTTGTCGAGAAGGGCTTCCAGACCCTCCTTGACTTCGGTCGGGATCTGCTCGTCGGCGAAGTCCCAGATGACGGTTCGGAGTTTGAACTCGGTGTGGAAGCTGAGGCCGTTGTCGATCGCGTGCAGCGCTCCATCCTCGCCCAGAAGGACATGGCCGGACTTGCGATCCGTGTTGTTGGCGACGATGTCGAACGCGCAGATCTGGCGGAAAGCCGGATGCTTGGCATCGTCCTCGAGCATCGTGAAGTAGTGCTCCTCGAACACTGCGGGCACGAAGAGCTGCAACGAGCCGATGCCGAGCGGGCCATCTGACACGATCGTCGGGGGAACGTGGCCCCAACCGAGCTGCTCGGACAACAGAAAGGCAGCAACTTCCCGCTTGTAGAGGGAGGGCGGAAAGTCCCACAACGGCTGCTCGCCACGCTCGGGCTTGTAGATCGCCTGAGCAGGAACGTCACCATTCTCAGACGTCAGATCGACCAGGAAGGTGCCGTTCGAGGAGTAGGGCATCCGCCCGAGCAGTTCGATTTCCGCCTCCGCCAGCAGGGCGAGCGCATCAGCCGTCGCAAGAGGAGGACGTGATCGGAATGGGCTGTCGTCTGTCACCGATCAGTTCCAACAGGGGCAGAAGCCGTCTTCGCCATGGTTGAGGGGGCGGGCACAGAACGTGCACGGCGGCCGGCCGGCTTCGACCACTTCACGAGCTCGTTCCACGAAGGCGACGGTCTGCGCCCGGGCGAGACGGAAGGTCGCCACCGACACGTTGTCGTTCTCCTCTTCCTCGGAGACCTCTTCGGCCATGACGATGATCGCATCGGTGTCCGGGTCGTAAGCGGCGCCCATCGCTCCGACCACCCAGAGCGGCTCGACGGGTTCGATCAGTTCCGGCGCAGTGGTCCAGTCTCGGGCGCCGATCTCCGGAGCATCCGACAGGAGCTCGGCCAGGTACTCGGCCATCGCCATCACCTGCTGTTTCTCGAGCTTCAGGGTCACGACGGACGAGCCCGCTTTGGCCTGCAGATAGAAGGTGCGTTGCCCCTTGGGGCCAACGGTCCCAGTGGTGAATGAGTCGACGTCAGCGATTTCGAAGGATGCCATTGATGGTGCTCAGCTTGGAACGAGGGTGGACAGGTCGTCTCCGGTCGAGTTGACCGAGAGCACGATCGGGCCGGTGGCCGTGTACATGACAGCGCTGACCGAGCACGGCGAGATGACGATGCGCTGGAACAGGTCCAGGGGAGTTCCTTGCGCGTCGGCGACTGCGGCCTTGATGGTGTCGGCGTGCGAAACGGCGACGATGGTTTCGCCGGGATGACGGCTCACCAGGTCGGTGACGGCTCCGGTCATGCGGGTCTGCATCTCGGGGAACGACTCACCGCCGGGGAAGCGGAATCCGCTCGGGTAGCTCTGCACCGTCTTCCATTCGGGCAGCTTTCGTAGATCGGAGAGGTTCTTGCCGGTCCACTTGCCGAAGTCGGCCTCGATGAGCCCCTTGTGGGTGCGGACACGAAGCTTGCACGCCTTTGCGATCGGCGCGGCAGTTTCCTGCGTGCGCTCCATCGGCGACGCGTAGACCGCGGCCACCTTCCCCAGCGCGGCAATGCGTTCACCCGCTCGCTCGGCTTGGCCGACACCCTTCTCGGCCAGATGAAGGCCGGGCGCCCGCCCGGGAAGCTTCTTTCCGGTGGTGGGGGTCTGCCCGTGACGAACAAACAGCACCACGGTCGGTTTCGGAGACGTCTTTGCAGCCATTGGGATTCACGCTACCGGCAGTAGCTTCGCAGTGATGGACCTGTCCGCACTCGCCGAAGAGATCGTTGCCTGCCGCCAGTGCCCCCGACTGGTCGACTGGTGCCAGACCGTCGCCCGAGACAAGCGGGCGGCCTATGCCGACGAGGACTACTGGGGTCGCCCGGTCCCCGGATTCGGTGACCCCGACGCCCGTATCGCCGTGGTCGGCCTGGCTCCAGCCGCGCACGGAGCGAACCGCACCGGCCGGATGTTCACCGGCGATCGATCCGGCGACTGGCTCTACCGGGCCCTGCACCGGGCCGGGCTCGCCAACCAGGCGGAATCGGTGAGCATCGACGACGGTCTCGAGCTGAACGACGTGTGGGTGACCTCGCCCGTCAAGTGTGCACCGCCGCAGAACAAGCCGACCGCGCAGGAACAGAACACCTGCCGTCCGTTTCTCACCCGGGAACTTGCGGCGTTGCCCAACCTCCGGGTCGTCGTCAGCCTCGGCGGAATCGGGACCACGGCCGTTGCCAAACACTTCGAGATGTCTCCGAGACCGAAGTTCGGCCATGGTGCCGAACACCGCATCGACGACGATCTGACGCTTCTGTGCAGCTTTCACGTGAGCCAACAGAACACCTTCACCGGCCGGCTGACGGAAGAGATGCTGGACTCGATCTTCACACGCGCGCTGGTCCTCGCCTCAGGCCGGTAAATTGGGCGGCATGGCACGTCGTCTCACTCTGCTCCTCCTCGCAATCGCACTGCTCGGTGCCGCCTGCACGAGCGAGGGTCTCCCGAACTCGTACGCCGACCAGGACGGTCGGGCCGAAGCACAGTTCATCGAGGCGTGCGAGACGTCGCTGACCGAGGGCGAACAGTCCAACCCGGCCGAGTTCTGCCAGTGCGCGTTCCACACGGTCGCCTCGGAACTGTCCTATGCCGAGTTCGTCGACCTGGACAACAAGCTCAAGGACGACCCGGCCGCCCTCTCCTTCGAAGAGCGACAGCTCCTCGAGAGCGTCTCCCTGCCCTGCCAGTTCGACGCCTCCACCGTCAAGATCGACGTCCTCGACGGCTAAGAGCCGTTCGCCTCGGGAGAGGTGGCGACTGATGACGGAATCAACCGATGCGGTCCGTGACCGGTACTTTCCGTTTGAGACGCCGTCTGGATGTACCGTTCGCTCCGTCGACGAAGCGACGTTCTGGGAGGTGGCCGGGGCGCTGACCGCAGCGGTGTTCACGCCGATGGCTGAGCTCGGACTCGCCGAGTTTCGGCCGCCGCCAGAGAACCTGGCGACCAGCTGGAACGTTCATCGAGAGTGGCTGATCTTCTTTGACGAGTCTGACCAGCCGATCGGTTGGTCGTTCAGCGAGCAACGAGAGCCTGACACGCTGTTCATGGTGTGGACCGGGCTGCTGCCCGAGAAACAGGATCAAGGCATCTATTCAGCGTTCCTCCGGAACTACATGGAGTACGCCAGAGCACTCGGCTATGCCCGCATCACCAGCAATCACATGGTGAACAACCGGCGAGTGCTGGTCGCGAAACTCAAGGCCGGCTTCGTGGCGTCCGGGATGACTCTGGACGAGCGATGGGGCGCCATGATCTGGCTCACGTGCCACCTCGACGACGATCTTGCATCGACCTACCGCAGCGCCTTCAGCCTCGAGACCTACGACTGAACGGCGCCAGCCGAACGGCTGTTAACCCTCGGCGATGGTGATCTGGTTGGCCTGGTCGCCGTCGACGGCGAGAGCACTGATGACCTGACGAGCCTGCTGGCGATGCTGCTCGACGAGGGACCACATCTCGGCGATGCGCGCCCGCTCGGCTTCGAGCTCGCGGTTCTCGGCAGAGAGCCGCTTGCGGATCTCGTCGAGGTGGATCCGCTCGGCATCGAGACGCTTGCGTTCGTCGACGTTGTCGGAACGCTGCGACTCCAGACGGGCCTGGCTTGATGCCATCTCGGTCTGGAGCTGGTCGAACTCGGCCTGCTGGTTGTTGAGGCTCTCGCGGCGCTCAGAAACGATGGCGCCGAGCTTGCGAATCTCTGCCTCTTCGGCCTTCAGGGCCTCGCGGCGAGAGTTCAGGCCAGCCTGGAACTCGTTGAAGTTTGCGGACTCGGCCTCGGCACGGCTCTTGGCCTGCTCGAACTCGGTCTGCTGGCGAGCGAGCGTCTCCAGCTTGTCGTCGAGGACGGCACGGTCACGATCGTGCTGTGCGCTGCGCTGGTCGAGAATGTCGCCTTCCTCGTCGAGCTGACGACGGCGCTCGACGAGCTGCGTCTGCTGACGGCTGAGGAACTCATTCTGCTCGTTGTGCTGGGTGCGCTGCTCTGCGAGGGCGGTCCGGAGGCCGTCGAGCTGCGCCTGCTCTGCATCGAGGTGCTCACGCTGGTCGGCGAGCATGGAGCGCTCGTCGTCGAGGACGGCGGTTTCGCCGGCGAGACGGGCCCGCTCGTGGTCGATCTGTGCACGCTGTCGGGAGAGAAGTGCGGCGTCGTCGTCGAGTTCGCGCTTTTCCTGGTCGACGGTCTGCAGCCGCTCGGTCAGCTTGACGAGCTCGGCGGTGCCTTCGTCGATGACGCTCTGCGCGGCGTCGAGGCCCGCTCGCTTCTCGTCCAGTTCGGAGGATCGAGCATCGAGGGCTGCTGCATCGGCGTCGAGCTGTGACCGACGGGTGTTCAGGTCGGTCTCGCGGCTGCCGAGCTCGGCCGCCACCGTATCCAACCGGGACTGGCGTTCGGTGATCTCTGCGGCCTGGGTGTCCAGGCTCTCCGTGACGGATGCCAGGCGCTCCTTGCGGACGTCGAGATCGGCGGCGAGGGCGTCGATCTCGGCGACTTCCTTCCGCTTGGCCTCAGCCTCTTCGGTCAGGCGTTCGCGCTCGAAATCGAAGTCGGCCTCGAGCGTCGCGAGTGCACGCTTGTGCGACTCGGCGAGTTCCCGCTCACGTGTGGCGAAGGCGGCCTCGGTTGCGGCCAGTTCGTCGGCGGATTCGGCGATGGCACGTCGCAGTGCGTCGATCTCGCCCTGACGGCGCTTGAGGTCCGCCTCGCTCGCTTCGAGTTCGGTTTGGGCCTTGGCAACTTCGGCCGTGCGGGCCTCGATCGCTGCAGTGTCGACTTCTTCGAGCTGGGCAGCGACTGCTGCTTGGGCCGTGTCGAGTTCGGAGCGGGAGGTCTCGAGTTCCTTCGAGCGGGCTTCGAGATCCGCAGCGAGCGCATCGAGGGCCGATGACCGCTCGGCCAGCTCGGCCTCCTTTGCATCCAACGAAGAAGTGAGCTCAGCGGCGCTGGCGCTGCGAGCATCGAGGGCGGCTGCTTCGGCTTCCGAGAGCGATTCCTTGTCGGTGTCCAGCGCAGCCATTGCGTCGCGGACGGCGCGAGTTTCCTCGTCGAGCTCCTGCTGCTGCGCCGCAAGCTCCTCGCGTCGCTGAGCGACCTCGTCCTGCACCCGACGGAGCTGCGCGAGCTCTTCGTTTTCAGCCTCGAGCCGCTGTGTTACTTCTTCCAGGCTCTCACGATCGGCGTCGATGCGGGCCTGTTCGGTGTTGAGTTCCTCGCGCTGCTTCTCGATGTCGGAGCGGAGCTCGTCCACCTCGGACTGGAGCGACGCCTTGCGCTCCTCGACCTGAGCGACGACGGACTCGTAGTCGGCTTCGAGTGACGCCTTGCGTTCATCGATCTCGGCAGCGAGCGACTCGATGCCCTCGGCATCAGCGGCTGCCTTCTCGGCGCGCTGAGCGAGCTGTGCCTCGTCCTCTTCGACCTTGCGCAACGCCGTCGACAGGGCAGCAGATTCGGACTGGAGCGTCTCCCGCTGTGACTCGACCGCAGCGCGAAGGGACTCGACAGCCGCCTTGTCGTCGGCGACCGCTTCCTCACGGAGCATGGCCAAGCGGCGCTTCTCGCCTTCGAGCTCTGACCGTTCGTTGCGCAGGAGCAGCGCGTCGTTCTCGATCTGGGAGCGGCGCTCGGCGACCTCATCCTCGGCGGTGACAAGATCCTGGCGGTATCCGTCGACCTCGGCCCGTCGGCGCTCAATGTCGTCGGCAAGTCCGTTCAGCTCAGCGCGCGTGGCTTCGATCCGTTCGAGCTCCGCCCGCTGCTCTTCCTGGGTGGCCTCGACCTGTTCACGCAGGCGAACGAGCTGATCCTGGCGATTCCGGAGCAGTTCCTCTTCGGTGTCGAGCGAATCGCTGGTGCGCTCGAGGCGCATGCGGCGAAGCTCTGCGGCCGGGCTTGCTTCCACGACCTCATCGCTGGTGTTGCCGGCGTCGAAGCTGATTCCGAGGTCTGACGGGGTGGTGTCGACGGTCTCGAGCTCGGCCTCTTGCGGAGCGTCGAACGGGTTGCTGCTCGAGCCGGCACCCTCCCAAGCGGGAAGGCCACCGTCCTCGACGATGCCGTCCACAACCTCGTCGCCAGGTCCGTTGTTCTCAGTTTCTTCAGACATCGAAACTCGCTCTCAGATCTGCTCAGGGAGCAGCATAGGTGAATCGGCGTCTTTCCAGCGCATCTGGAGCGCGGATTCGCGCCCTCCTCAGATGGTCGAGTCGTCGCGGCTTTCGGTGAGATCGATGACCGTTTCGCCCGTGTCATCCCGGTCCAGGGCCGCAAGGAAACCGGACGCCTGCTGACGGTGATTCTCGATCATGTCCCACATGGCCCGAAGCCGGCTTCGCTCCGCCTCGATCTCGCCACGCTCCGCCTCGATACGCTCGGCCACCTCACGCAACGCAACGGAATCAGCGGTGAGTTCGTCCCGAGTGGCCTCATTGGCTGCCCGTTCACGGTCGAGCTCCGCCCGTTCCGCCCGCAGCCTGGCCCGCGTTTCGGCCATCTCGACGTCCTCCGTCTGGAGGTGCTCGCGCACGGTCGCCTGTGTTTCCGCCTTGTTGGCGAGCTCTTCGATCGAGGCCATGAGCGCATTGCGTTGGGCGCGGGTCCGACTGTGATCGTCGGCCAGGTTCGTGGATTCGGAATCGAGCAGCTCTCGATCGCTGTCGAGCGTGGTGCGTCGGCGTTCGATGCGCTCGCTGGCTTCCTCGATCGATGCCCGTTCGGAAGCGATCTGCGAGCGTTTCGCCTGCAGAAGCTCGGTTTCGTGCTCGATCGCCTGGTGGTCGGCGTGCAGAAGGTCGAAACGGCTTCGAACGTTGGTCTCGAGCGAAGCCAGCTCTTCGCGCTGCGTGGCAAGCGCTGCCCGCTGAGCCTGCACCGTTTCACGTTCTTCGGAGAGTTGTTCGTGTTCGTCGTCGAGGTTCTCGGCCATGACGCGGAGTTCTTCCGCCCGCCCGGCGAGCGCCTCACGATCTGCGGTGACCTTCTCCCGCTGGGATGCGAGAAGGAGGAATTCACGGTCCACATCCTCCCGCTCGTTTTCCAGCCGGGCGAGGACACGCTCTGCCCGCTCGAGGGACTCCTGTTGCGTTGCGATGTCGTCCGCCCGCATGTCCAGCTCGCGTTGTGTCCGCTCAATCGAACGTTCGCGTTCGCCGAGCGACTCTTCCTTTGCCGCCAGCTGGGCCACCCGGTCGTTGATGCGTTCAGCGGTGATGCGGATCTCGTCGTCGAGCTGGTTGAGCTGGGCGACGTGTTCTGCTTGCTCACGGCGGCGACGTTCGATCTCGGCGTCCTGCCGGTCGAGCTGTTCGATTCGATCGCGCAAGGCGAATTCGCGCTGTTCGAGTCGAGCTTCCTCCAGCCGCAATTCATCGGACCGAAGAGCGAGCTGGCGGGTCCGCTCATCGAGCTCATCAGAGAGTGCGTCGGCTTCGAGCCGTCGATCGTCGAGCAGCCCGCGTCGAGTGTCGAGCGCGACCTCCATGCGGCTGACGTCGCGCTGCTCCGCGTCGAGCTCCCCGCGTCGGCGACCCAGTTCGAGACGTTCAAGTTCGAGATCGGCTCGCTGCCGATCGACCTCGGCGATCCGGGTGCGGACGTCGAGTTCGTCGGGGGTGAGCGCCGCCCGTTCGACTTCGAGCACCGCACGCGCCCGCTCGAGCTGGAGCGTGAGGGCCTCGAGTTCCCTGCGCTCAGCGTCGAGTTCTGCAGTGCGGTCTTCGTTGTTCGATTCTGTGGCTACGAGAACTCGAGCCTGCTCTTCGAGCTTCTCCCGCCAGGCGTCGAGCGATGCGGCCCGCTCTTCGAGCTGTGACAGTTCGACCGCGTTGCGGTCGAGGTCCTCACGCTGCTCTTCGAGAACGGCGGCACGGTCCGAGAGCGCCAGTTCGAGCTGGTCGAGTTCCGCCTGCTGCTGTTCGAGCTCAGAGGCCTTTGCCGCCACGGTTTCGACCGTGATCCGTCGCTCGTTGATGGCGGCTTCGAGACGGTCGATCTCGTCGGACTGTGCGGCGAGCACCGAACGTTCCGCCTCGATGTCGTTGCGCTCGACCTCGAGGTCGGCGCGTGCGCCTTCGAGCTGGTCCGCCTCGGCGCCGAGGCCGAGGCGCTGACGCTCCAGCTGTTCGGCCAGTTCGTCCAAGCGGGTCTGCTCGGCTGAGAGCTGCTCGGCCCGCTCCGAGATCTGCGCCTCAAGATCGGTCAGTTCCGCCTGAGACTGTTCTGCAGCGGCTTCGGCAAGCAGCAGGTGCCGAGCGTCCTGTTCGGCTCGTTGGACCTCGAGTCGTTCCCGGTCCTCAGAGAGTCGACGAAGCTCCTCGTCGAGATCGCGACGGCGCTCGCGGACGCCTTCGGTCTCAGCGTCGAGTGTGGACCGCTGCGCGATGATCTGTGCCTGCTGTTCGGCAAGTGCGTCCTGGTCGGCACGAAGCTCGGTCTGCTCGTGAACGAGGCGAGAGCGTTCACCATCGATCTGGGTCGACAGTTCGCCCAAGGCTTGCTGTTGCTCGATGGTTTCCGCAGTGAGCTCTGCAAGGCGGTCCTGTTCGAGCTCGAGTGCGGCTCGGCGAGCATCGAGATCGGCGGCTTCCGCATCGATCTGGTGGCGGATCTCGCCGAAGCTCTCGGTGCGGCTGCGAAGTTCCTGGTTGCGGCTGGCAACAAGTGCTTCCTGTGATGCCACCTCGGCGTTCAGCTCTTCGAGTTCGGCGGTTCGGCGGCGCAGATCGTCGAGCTGCCGTTCAAGTTCCTGCTCGTCGTCTTCGAGGCTGGTTCGGCGGAAGGTGAGCTCGTCGAGTTCCTTCTCAAAGAGCTCACGGGCTTCGACGACAGCCTGTTCCTGCTCGGCCAGCTCTTCTCGCAGCGCCTGGATGCGTCGCTGCTCGGCAGAAAGCTCGGACGCCGACGCGTCCAGCTCTGCTGATCGATTCGCTGCGTCTGCCGCGCTGATTCGCTCGGCGAGCGAGGCTTCTTCGGCGGCCAGCGTTGCGCGTCGTTGTTCGAGTTCGACGACGTCACGGTTCAGCCGGTTCCGTTCAGACTCGACCTCGACCCGCTTGGTGTCGATTGCCGCTTCTTCACGGGAGGTCTGATCCCGGACGTCGATCAGTGTGCGGACGCGCTCGCGGAGCTCGTCCTGCTGTGCATCGAGGTCGGAGCGCACCGAGCGAAGCTCGACCTCTTCGACGTCGAGGCTGGAGCGCAGCGCGGTCAGGTCGGCTTCGCGCTGACGCAGCGCCGCAGTCTCGGCGTCGAGCCGAGCACGGAGCGCGGAGTTGTTCTCTCGCGCCGGGGGAGCAGGAAGCGGAGCGGCCGGACGGTTCGAGCCGGCGGGATGGTCGCCACGACTGCGCGACTCCTTGCCCCAGCGATCGCCGGACTCGTCATCTGACGTTTCCCCGCCGTCGCTCCACACGTCACCGTTTTGTGGCGTGTCGTTGTTGCTCATTCCTACTCCGACCCGATGGAGTTTCTCCATCTGTTCACGAGAGTAGAGAAGAACCCGCAGCATTCCAAAAGCGGCTCACTCTTCCCCCCAGCAACGCCAGTCTCGCACCATCAACCACTACTCGGGCATCGCCAAAAAGCAACAGGCAAAAAGCAAGACGCGACCCGTTCACCAGTCGGGTGAAAGTGAGACGCGACCCCGTTCACCCAGTCGGGTGAAAGTGAGACGCGACCCCTTCACCCGCGAGTTCGGCGAAGCCTCGGGCCAGGGCGTTTCGGCCCCCCAGGGCTTCGGCCCGCGAGTTCGGCGAAGCCGAACTCGAGTAGTGAGGAGCCGCTAGGCGACGAACGGCTAGCGCCCTCGGCAGGATTCGAACCTGCGCTCACGGCTCCGGAGGCCGATGCTCTATCCACTGAGCTACGAGGGCGGAAGTCCTGACTCTACCGGTTCTCGACCGTGGCGCCGCAGACCGGATCGAATGCTCCCGTGGAGGCCGCAGATACGCTGGTCGGTCAGTTCGTTGGAGGTCTGATGATTCGGGAACAGTTGACGGAGGCGCTGCGGGTGGCAGCGGAGGCCCAGGGCCTCGACGCGCCCGCCGAGATCGGTCTCGAGCAACCCGCGAATCGCGATCATGGCGACTGGTCGTCGAACCTCGCGATGGCCACGGCGAAGCAGGCGGGCACGAACCCGCGTGAGCTGGCCGGTCAGCTGATCGAACGGCTCGAAGCGGCAGGCATCCCGCATGTCGATTCGATCGAGGTGGCGGGTCCGGGCTTCATCAACTTCCGGCTTGCCGACACGTGGCTGCACGACGTGTTGACGGCAGTGGTGGCTGCGGGGGAGGACGGCTACGGCCGGAACGCCTCGGGCGCCGGTACGACGGTGAACGTGGAGTTCGTGAGCGCGAACCCGACGGGGCCATTGCATGCAGGTCACGGCCGAGGCGCCATCTACGGCGACGCGCTGGCCTCGCTGTTGGAACACAACGGCTACGACGTCGTGCGAGAGACCTACATCAACGATCGTGGCGTGCAGATGGAGACCTACGCCAAGTCGCT
>CALBVR010000117.1 GCA_937969565.1 uncultured Acidimicrobiales bacterium
AGCAGGTCCGGATCGTGGACGAGCGAGACGGCGAGCTGCACCCGCTGCTGGTTGCCGCCCGATAGCTCCTGCACGAGTGCGTCGGCTCGCTCGGTCAGGCCGACTCGCTCGATCCAGTGGTCGGCGCGGGCGCCGGCGTCCGTTGCGGAGAGTCCGGCGAGCTGACCGAAGTAGACGATCTGCTCGCGCACCTTCATGCGGGCGTAGAGGCCCCGTTCCTGCGGCATGTAACCGGTGCGGGTGCGAACGGAGTCGTCCACCGGTGCGCCAGCCCAGCGGATCGTTCCGGCGTCAGGACGCACCATGCCCACGATCGACCGCATCGTCGTGGTCTTGCCTGCGCCGTTCGGGCCGAGGAAGCCGATGAGCGCGCCTCGGGGCAGGTCGAGGTCGATGCCGTCGACCGCCTGTACATCGCCGTACCGTTTCGACAAGCCGCTGATCTGCAGCCCGTCGTGAGATGAGTTTCCGTCCATGCAACGAACCTATGGCCCGAACGGGTCGTGCGTCATCGTCCGGCCGATGGGTTCCGACCCTCCCTCTCAGGGAGGAGGCTCGCTGAACATCGTCAGCGGGATCGGGATTCGACCCAGTGTTCGACTGCTGGCTTCAACCACAAGCTCGGACGCCCCCGTCCGAGCCGGACGATCGGACGGGGCATGTCCGGATAGCGACGCTGATACAGGCTGACGCTGTTCGCATGTGAAAGGCCCAGCAGCTCGGCGACGCCGCGGGCGTCGGTCAGATCGTCGGTGTTGACCATCGGTGCCATGGGGCAATGGTAGCTGTCTCCACCCGTTGACAGTTCCGATGTCTCCACCTGTAGACTCACCGCATGCAGCGGCTTCGATCGAACAGTCCCTGTTGGTGTGGGAGCGGCGGAAAGTTCAAACGCTGTCATGGCGACCGCCGCCAGCTCCAACGGCCACCGGTGCCCCTCGGCGAGGTCGGTTCACATCGGCCGGTACCCGACCACATCACCCGTCCCGACTACGTCCTCACTGGGCGCGTCGCCACGTCGAAGCGCGCACAGGTCCACGACGCCGAGTCACTCGGCCGCCTCCGCACCGCGTGTCGGGTCGCCGCCGAGATCCTGCAACTCACCGGCGCCGCAGTCGCTCCAGGCGTGACGACCGACGAACTCGACGCAATCGCCCACGCCGGGTACATCGACCGAAACGCCTACCCGAGCGACCTCGGCTACAACGGGTTCCGCAAGTCGATCTGCACCTCGGTCAACGGCGTCATCTGCCACGGGATCCCCGACAGCCGGGCACTCGAACCCGGCGACATCATCAACATCGACGTGACCGCCTACATCGACGGCATGCACGGGGACACTTCGGCAACCTTTGCCGTCGGCACGATCGACGAACCCACCCGGGCGCTCGTCGAGGCGACCCGCGCGGCCACGCTCGCCGGGATCGCCGCGGTCCGACCGGGCGAATCGATGCAACGCATCGGTCGAGCGGTTGAGGAGATCGCCAATGCGCACGGCTTCTCCGTGGTCCGCGAATACGGCGGGCATGGAATCGGCGCCACCTTTCACGCTGAACCGCACGTGTACCACCACGTTGAACGGACCGATGCAGCGACCGCGTTGCCCAACATGAGCTTCACCGTCGAACCGATGCTGCTCTCGGGTGACCCAGCGTTCACTCAAGCCGACGATGGCTGGACGGAGCACACCGACGATGCAATGCCCTCAGCCCAGTTCGAACACACCGTGGTCGTGACTGGTGAAGGCGCCGAAATCCTCACCGTCACGGCCGACGGGACCAGCGCCGTCGACAGCGCAGCCTGAGCCGGCCAGAACCGCGCGAGAGAACTGCGACGATCAGCGAAGCGCTGACGCGAGGAACTCGGTCGTCTGACGCCAGGCGACGGCCGCCGCCTCACCGTCGTAGCCGGGTCGTCCGGGCTCGGCGAAGCCGTCGACGGTTCCTTCGTGATGTTCGAACCGGAAGTCTCGCTTGGCCATCTGCAGGCTCAGGCCGAGGTCGGCAACCTCGAGGTCGGAGACGTTCTCGTCCCCCTCGGCCCAATGGCAGAGGTAGCTCGCGTTCGAGCCCTCCATGGGGATCGACTGCGACCCGTAGTAGGTGACGACCGTGCTCACCTCGTCCGTAAACCGGGCCGACAGCCACAGCGCCCAGGAGGCACCGGGGCCGTAGCCGAGCACCCCGATCGGCGCAGCCGGATCGGCTGAGGCCCGCCGGAGAATGCCGACACTCGACTGAATGAGGGATGAGACGACGTTCATATCGGTCTCGGCCAGCGCAGCGAACGCCGCATCGGCGTCCTCGTGGGTGACACCGTCGAGCAGGTCGGGGGCGAGGACGGTGAAGCCGGAGTCCGCAAGTTCGTTCGCCGTGTCCTTCGTCGCCCGGTTCAGACCCCAGAACGAATGCAGCAACAGAACGCCCGGGCCGGGACCATCGCTGGGCGAGATGAAGTAGCCGGTGCCTGATGGCGGTGGCGTCCGACCCTGATCAGCCATTGGCGTCCGGCAACACCACGGCCTGGGCAACGTAGGTCGTCGTGCCATCCCACGTGAGCGCGGGCGATCCGTGCAACACGTAGCCCTCTTCCAACGCCTGCGAAACCCGCTCGCAGAAGGCGGCGGTGTCTGGCCCGGTGAGCAGGCGGTATCGCAGCCGGCCCTCGCCGTGCACTGTGTCCTGAGTCATGGACTCAACATATCTGCAGCCTCGCCAGCTCCCGAGACCCACCAATAGACTCTCCCTCCAGCCCACTGCGATCGGAGCTCGCCATGACCTACGCCGGAGATCTCACCCCCGCCGAGGCGCACGACATGCTCATGGCCGATTCGACCGCCGTGCTCGTCGACGTCCGGACCGCCGCCGAGTGGACCTTCGTGGGTCGACCCGTCGTGGACGGCGCCCGGTTCGTCGAATGGACGAGCTGGCCGACGGGAGCCCCGAACCCCGCGTTCGTCGCGGACGCCGGCAACGGCCTCGACCCCGACACGCCAATCGTTCTGCTGTGCCGCTCGGGCGTGCGGTCGGTCGCCGCCGCCCATGCGCTGACCGCCGCCGGCCACTCCGCCGTCTACAACGTGCTCGAGGGCTTCGAAGGCGACCACGACGCCGACGATCACCGGACCGGCGGATGGAAGGGAGCGGGTCTTCCATGGACGCAACGATGAACCCGAACGATGAAGACCCGACCGCCGAATCCACGATCCTCATTCGCGGCGGCCTGACCCGAACCGCGTTCGACGAGACGGCCGAGGCCATCTTCCCGACCTCGGGTTACGTCTACGGAACCGCCGCCGAGGCAGAGGCGGCGTTCAAGGGTGAAACCGAACGCTTCATCTACAGCAGATACGGCAACCCGACCGTCGCCATGTTCGAGGAACGACTCCGACTCCTCGAGGGCGCCGAAGCCTGCATGGCGACAGCGTCTGGAATGTCGGCGATCTTCGCCTCGCTCGCATGCCTCGTGAAGGCCGGCGATCGGGTCGTTGCGTCGCGGGCACTGTTCGGTTCGTGCAGCGTGATCATCACGGAGATCCTTCCCCGACTCGGCGTCGAGACGGAGCTCGTCGACGGCACCGATCCCGATGCATGGGAGCAAGCCCTCTCGCGTCCGGTCGCCGCGACGTTCCTCGAAAGCCCCTCGAATCCCGGCCTGCAGATCATCGACCTCGCGCACGTTGCCGAGCTGACGCATGCCGCCGGCGGCCTCCTCATCGTCGACAACGTCTTCGCATCGCCGGTGTTGCAGAAGCCGCTGCGTTTCGGAGCGGACGTCGTCGTCTACTCCGCCACCAAACACATCGACGGGCAGGGACGCGTGCTCGGCGGCGCCGTGCTGTCGACCCAGCAGTACGTCGACGACCACCTGATGCCCTTCCTTCGCCACACCGGCCCGAGCCTCTCGCCATTCAATGCGTGGACGCTCGTGAAGGGGATGGAGACGCTGCGCCTCCGCGTCGACGCATCGTCGGCCTCAGCGCATTCGATCGCCTCCAAGCTCGAGGGCCACCCGAAGCTCGCCTCCGTTCTCTACCCAGCGCTTCCGTCCCACCCTCAACACGAGCTCGCCATGCGGCAGATGCAGTCCGGCGGCACCGTGCTCGCCGTCACCATCGACGGCGAGAAGGAGGAGACGTTCCGCTTCCTGGACGCGCTCCGGCTCTTCGACATCTCGAACAACCTCGGCGACTCGAAGAGCCTCGTCACCCATCCGGCGACCACAACGCACCGCCGCATCGGGCCGGAGGGTCGAGCCGCCGCTGGGATCGGCGAGTCGATGGTGCGCCTCTCCATCGGACTCGAAGATGCCGGGGAACTGTTGGACGACCTGGTGCGCGCCCTCGACGCAGTCTGAGCCACATCGGTTTGTGAACGGCGATCGATGATCTGTGCAATCGGCCCGGTCCGATCTACGATCAGGAGATGGCCGACAATCAGTTGACGCAAGCGACGTACGACCGTCTCAAGGAAGAGCACGACGATCTGACGACGCGGGGACGCATCGACATCGCCCGCAAGATCGAGGTTGCCCGCGAGCTCGGCGACCTCTCCGAGAACGGCGACTACCACGCTGCCAAAGAAGAGCAGGGCAAGATGGAGGGACGCATCATGTTCCTCGCCAAGATGCTCGAGACGGCCGAGATCGTCGAAGGAGGCGGCACCGATGTCGTCGGCGCCGGCAGCGTCGTCGAACTGCGATACGAGGGCGACGACGACACCGAGAAGTACCTGGTCGGTTCCATCGAGGAACGACGCGAGGGCCTCGACAACCTCTCCCCCGGGTCGCCACTCGGCGAGGCGCTGATGGGTGCGAGCGCCGGCGACACCGTCTCGTTCGAAACCCCCGCTGGAGGCTCGCTCAGCGTCGAGGTCGTGTCCGTCGAGTAGCGGACGTTTCCATGGCGCTCCCCCGCAGCATGTCCGCAGCACTGCCCACCGGCGTTCCGGTCGAGATTCCGGGCCGGGGTTCCATGCGCGTGCACGACACCGGAATGCAAGGGAGCCAACCAGCGCTGCTGCTCCTCCACGGGTGGAACATCGACGGTGCTACGAACTGGGCGCACGCCGTTCCCGCTCTGGCGCAGGAACACCGAGTCATCATCATCGACCACCACGGTCATGGTCACGGCGTTCGTCCTGGCTCAGCCTTTCGGCTCGAACACTGTGCGACCGACGCCCTCCACGCCCTCGATCAGCTCGGCGTGGACCGCTTCATCGCCGTCGGCTACTCGATGGGTGGTGCCGTCGCCCAGCTGCTCGCCCACCGTGCACCCGACCGCTGCGTCGGGCTCGTCGCCATGGCGTCGGCCAACCGATGGGCGGACTCGCCCCGGGAGCGCATCGAATTCCGGGCGCTGCGGGCTGGTGCCCGAGCCGCACGCCGCACCCCGCCTCGCATGCTTCGGCCGGTCACGGATCGGATCATGAAGGTCGCCTGCGCCCGCTATCCGGACTGGGTGCTCGACGTCGTCCGGTCGGCTGACGCTGTCGCACTTCTCGAGGCGGGGGCCGAACTCGGTCGGTTCGACTCGAGCCCGTGGTCCACCCGTCTCCGACAGCCCGCCTCGGTGATCGTCACCGACGAGGATCGGGTCGTCCCCAGGTGGCGGCAGGAACGACTGGCCGCGTCGTTGCCGGACGCCCACACTTTTCACATTGCGACGGACCACGACGTTCCGCTCGTCGACGACGCCCGATTCGGGAGCATGGTGCGCACAGCCGTCGACTCGGTGATCACTAGAGTGGACGAGTGCTCAACCGCCGCCTCACGACGTCGCATACCCGAGGCTTCCGGACCGTCGCGGTCCTTCTCTTACTCACACTCCTGACGACCGCGTGCGCAGCGGTTGAGGGCGACGACATCGGTTTGCCGATCTTCAACGGCACCCTGCCCGACGGCACACCGATCGAGCCACCGATCACGACGCTCCCGATCCCGGAGATCGACGCGATCCGAGTGCCGTTCGACCACTTCTCCATCCAGAACGCCGTCAATGTCGCGCAACCCGGCGACCTGATCCTGATCGATCCGGGCGTCTACACCGAAGAGGTCACGATCACCACGCCCGACATCGTCCTCCGGGGACGGGACCGCAACACCGTCTTCGTCGACGGGCTCCACAACGCAACCACCGGGCTCACGATTCGAGCGGACGGCGTGGCGATCGAGAACATGACGATCCGGAACTTCACCCGCGACGCCGTGCAGGTGGGCGACGTCGCCGCACCCGTACCCCTCAACCGGTTCCGGGGGCTCCACCTCACCACCTCGAACACCGGCCGGGACGGCATCTCGGTCACCAATGCCACGAACGTGGAGATCCAGAACGTGTGGGGTTCGGGCCATGCCGGGGCCGGAATTTCCATCACCGATTGCACGGACTGCAACACCTTGGTCGAAACCACGCTCGTCGAATTCTCCGGGCGCGGCATGTCGGTCGTCGATGCTCGCAACGGCGTCAACATCATCCGGTCCACCGCCCGGAACAACCGGGCCGGAATCGTCATCGAAGACGGACTGGGCACCACCGAGGGCGTCGTCGTCGCCGGCTCTGTCATCCTCAGCAACGGCTTCTCGAACACCCCATTGCTCGACCCAACCTGGGACCACGCCTTCGGCGTCGGCGTGCACGTGGGCGGAACGACCAACGTCTCAGTCGTCTCAAACCGGATCGCCACCAACACCAGGGTCGGCGTGCTCCTCGGCCGCAACACCACCGGCTCGAGCGGGCTTCCGGCCGACCCTGTGGTTGCCGACAACGCACTCGAGGACAACCGGGAGGGCGACGTCGTCACCGACGCCGAGTGGGTGGGCACCGCCAGCGGGACCATCCCGTATCAGAACGGCCCGCTGCCTCCCGGCATCGAGGGTCTTCCCAACCCGGATTCCTCCGTCGGCGTGCCCGCAGGTCCCGTCGTCATTCCCGACCTGGCCGCCGTCGTCGTACCCGACGCCTGATCGCGGCCGTCAACGCGCTCAGGCGCCGTCGGGATCACCGTTCGGAGCCGGGCCGTCGTTCGCCGGTCGGCGTGATCCTTCGAGCGTGAGCATCATTGCCAGCACGCCGACGATGATCGCCCCGGCGAAGATCACCCACCACCATTGCAGGCCTCGCTCCTCCGAGGACCAGACGACCCGAAACTCCTCGGGCAGGTCGCCGTCGAAGCGCCAGACGATGGTCCGCCCCTGGATGTCATCGCCGTTGTGTTCGACGACCACCTCTGGGGCGATCACCCGGAACTGTGCGTCTTCCCACGCCGAATCGTCGGCGGAGAACTCCGAGGCTTGCGCAAAGAACTGCTCGGCCACCGACCCGGCCGTGACGAAAGTGGCCTCGGTCCGGTTCTCGTCGAGCTTCGTGATCGTGCCGCTCCGGACCAGCACCGTCTCCAACTCTTCAACCGTGCCCTCCCAGCGCGCATCCAAACGCCGCCGATCGAGGTCGCCATCGTTCACGAGACTCAGACGGTTCGGGTCCACCTCGAAGCCGAACGGCAGTTCACCGGCCTCGGCGCCGCGCACCATGGCATCGATCTGGTCGCAGCCGTCACCACCCCAGATCTCACGCTGGAGTGGGTCGGTGCACACCACGGTCGCTTCGGCTCGAAACTCGGCTCCACCCGCGTCGTCGAGGGTGACCTGTTCGATGTAGCCGTCGCACGCCGTGAGCAGCACGAGAACAAGGGCGAGGGGGACGAGTCGGAGCCGCAACATCGCCTCAGAGTGTTCCATGCAGCGAATGACGATGCGGGGTCGGCTGGGCGTGGCCTTTGCCACGATCCGCGACCTCCGGCTGGACGTGCTGTTGCGAAGCCGGACGCCAGGGGTACCATGCTCCTGCTCAACGCGTTCCGAAGTCGGTGAGATTCCGACGCTGTCCCGCAACGGTGATGCCCCTCGGGGATGAGTCCGGTCGAGTTCGCTGCGAGTGAACCATTTCAACCCTCGAGGAAGGGGCTGGTTCGGATTCAGGAACTCCCTGTGCCGAAACAG
>CALBVR010000118.1 GCA_937969565.1 uncultured Acidimicrobiales bacterium
AACGGATACGGAGGCGGAATGAACGGTTGACGTTGCGGCACGGTCAGATGATCGCTGTCTCGATGAACGGTTCGCCGCGCACGATCCGCTCGAAGCCGAGCGGCGTCAGATCGAGCGAGCGGTACTCGCCGTGGGCGATCAGCTCGGCAACTCCCCGCCCGATCGCCGGCGACTGCTGGAGGCCGTGACCGGAGAAGCCATTGGCGTAGATGAAGTTGGCCACCTCGTGATTGGGGCCGACGATCACGTTGTGGTCGACGGTGTTGTGGGCGTAGTGACCGGCCCACTGCGACGTGATCTTGATGCGTTCGAACGCCGGGATCCGGTTGACGAGTGCCGGCCAGACCTTCTCCTCGAAGATGTCGTGGTCTATGGCGAAATCATCGAAGCCGACGGCCGGATCGTTGTCCGGGGTCGCTCCGGTCATGTAGGCGTCGCCCTCGGAGCGTACGTGCACCCCGGTTGGATCAATCGTGAGCGGCACGTCCATGCCGAGGTCCTCGGCGCAGTCGAAGATGTACGTGTACCGCTTGCGGGGCTCGACAGGAAGTTCGAGGCCAGCCATGTTGGCGACCCGTACGGCACTCGGCCCGGCGGCGTTCACGAGCGTGCCGCAGGCGACGGTCTCGCCCGAAGCGAGCGTCACCCCGGTGATCCGGCCATTTTCGGAGGAGACGCCGACCACCTCGCCGGTGAGATACTCGACGCCGTTCTCGCGGGCCTTGTTTCGCCACCAATCGAACATCGTGCCGCTGTCGAAGTACCCCTCGTCGACGAGGTTGTGGCTTCCGCACACGATGCCGTCGACGTTGTAGAAGGGGTAGGCGGCCTTGATCTCGTCGGGCGACATGATCTTCGTCGAGGCGCCGAGCTCGGCCTGCACCCGTTGGTTCGTTCGAAGCGTGTCGGCGAACGTGTCGTCGCCGGCCAAGTACATGTAGCCGTAGTGGTTGACGTAGATCTCCGGAACCTCCGGGTCGTCATCCATCCAGCTTCGGAAGTCGCGCACGTAGTCGGCGGCAAAGCGCGAGATCTGCACGTTGAGCGGGTTCGAAAACTGCTGACGCATGCAGCTGTTGGTGTGGGCGGTGGAGCACTGCTGGTAGAGCGGGTCCTTCTCGACCACGAGAACCGACCCGTCGAAGCCCGGTTCCCGGCTGAGCCACCAGGCGACCGACGACCCGATGATGGCGCCCCCCACGACGACCACGTCGTACGAGGAGGAGGTCGGCGTGGTGGTGATCGGTGTTCTTGTGCTCATGAGACGTACCCCTGGGCTTCGTCATTGGCGACCGCATCAGGGTCGCGTTCGGATGGATCGCCGAAGCCGCCACCGCCCGGGAGTTCGAGCACGAGCCGACGGTCTGCCGACACGGTCTCCTTCCCCTTGCTCGGGAACGGGGTTCCGTCATCGAGGTAAACCCGACCTGGTGCGCCGTCCTCGCCGCCGTCGCGCCCTCGCGCCGGGTTCGCGACTCGATCGAACATCGCCGAGAACTCGAACTGATAGCCGTCGACCGGTCCGACCTCGATGATCTGCCCCATGCCACCTCGCTGTGCGCCGGCTCCACCGCTGTTCTCGCGGATCTCCTTCCGCCAGATCACGATCGGGCCGACCTGCTCGGTCGCCTCGGCACTCATCGTCATCACGCCCGACGGGAATGCGGTTGCGGTGAGACCGTCGAGTGCCGGTCGGGCCCCGCTGCCGCCGCTGTTGAACATGAGGATCTCGACCGGGGGCAGGCCCGAGGCCGGATCGGCCGCCCGAGCGCTCGCCTGGAAGTTCCAGAGCGCACCGGCACCCTCGGCCGGAATCTCGCCCGGGAGGGCCTTGGCGATTGCGCCCAGGCAGAGGTCGGTCACAAAGTGGCCGATCACATGCCGGACCGAGACCGGGTCGGGTTCCTTCGCGTTCAGGATCACGCCCTCGGGGGCGCTCACCGTGAAGGGCGCCAGCGAGGCGTGGTTGTTCGGGAGCTCCGGCGCGAGCGCCACGAGCATTCCGTACGTGAAGTACGCCTCTGCGTAACCGATCGGCACGTTGATGCCGTAGCGGGACAACGGCGACGTTCCGGTGAAGTCGGCGTGCATTCCCTCGTCCGTGACGGTGAGGTCGACAGCGAGCGTCAGTGGTTCGTCATAGCCGTCGACCTGCATCTCGTTGTGGTAGGTCCCGCGGGGCACCCGCTCGAGCGCGCCGAGCGTGGCTGCACGCGTGCGGTCGTAGATGAAGCCGGCGAGTTCCTCGAGGTCGGTCATCTCGAACTCGCTCAGCATCTCGAGAAGGCGGCGACGACCGGTCTCGTTGCACGCAGCGAGACCGTGCATGTCGCCGAGCACCTGATCCGATTCGCGGACGTTGTTGCGGATGATGTTGATGAGGTCCCGGTTGAGTTCGCCCCGCTCGGCCCACTTCATGATGGGAATCCGGATCCCCTCCTCGTAGACCTCGGCCGCCTCAGGCCCATACCCTCGACCCCCCACGTCAACGACATGCGCCGTGGACGCAAAGAAGCCGACGAGGTGCTCGTCGGCTCCAAAAACAGGCGTGCAGACGGTGATGTCGTGGAGGTGGCCGGTGCCCTTCCAGGGGTCGTTGGTGATGTAGACGTCGCCGGGGTAGATGCGTTCTGGGCCGATGTCGTTGATGAAGTGCCCGACGGCAGCAGCCATCGTGTTGACGTGGCCGGGCGTGCCGGTGACGGCCTGGGCGACCATCTGGCCGGACCGGTCGAACACACCGGCGGAAAGGTCGCCGGCTTCGCGGACACTCGTGGAGAACGCCGTGCGCACGAGGGTGAGCGCCTGCTCCTCCACGACGGAGATCAGACGGTTCCACATGATCTGAAAGTCGACTTCGCGGCGGTTCACGAGCTCGCCCCCTTCTCTGAGACAGCGGTTCGGGTGATGCGCAGACTTCCGTCTGGTTGCACGACGGCCTGGTGGTGGGTGCCGAGCACGGTGGTCGTCTGCGCTTCGATGATGACGGCTGGCCCGGCGACCGTGGCGCCCGATCCCAGCCCGTCCCGTTCGACCACGGCGGACTCGACACGTTCCGAGATGACCGGGTCGAAGATCGGCCGTTTCGTCTCGACGGCGACGGGAGCGCTGGCGTCGACGGCCTCCACCGGTTCGGGGAGGTCGAGCACCGAAGCGACCCGTACGGCCCAGCTGACGGTTTCGATTGGCAGATCGTCGATCGATCGGCCGAAGAACTCCTCGTAGGCCTTGGTGAATGCAGCGGCGAGGCCTTCGGCGGCGAAATCGTCGAAGTCGCCGTCGGCCAACCGAACCGGGATCTCCCAGCCCTGGCCCTTGTAGCGCATCGACACCTGCCGTTCGACGACGAGGTCCGCGTCGGTGCCCTGACGGACGAACGTCTCGGCCTCGTCACGGAGTTCGCCCAACACCTGGTTCACGACCGCCGGATCGAACGCGTCGAGCCGCGCGTAATGGGAGCGGATGGCCTCGTAGGCGAACGGCGCACGCAGGAAGCCGATGGCGGAGCCGACGCCGGCCCCCGGCGGCACGAAGAGCTCGTCGAGTCCGAGCTTGTCCATCAGCCGGGTGGCGTGCAGCGGCGCGCCACCGCCGAAGGCGATCATCGAGAAGCCAGCGAGGTCCTTGCCGTTCTCGACCGCATGCACCCGGGCGGCGTTGGTCATGTTCTCGTCGACCACTTCAGCGATGCCGATGGCCGCCGTGTCGGTGTCCATGCCGAGCTTCGACCCGACCGCCCCAGCGATCGCGTCCCCAGCCCGCTCGGGCGAGAGGCGGATGCTCGTTGCGCCGAAGGTGTCCGGGTGCAGCCGACCGAGCTGCACGTTGGCGTCCGTGACCGTGGGGGCGTCGCCACCCAGATCGTAGGCGGCAGGCCCGGGTTCAGAACCGGCGCTGTGGGGGCCGATGCGAATCTGTCCGAGGGTGTCGACGGAGGCGATCGACCCGCCGCCGGCGCCGATCTCGATCATCTC
>CALBVR010000119.1 GCA_937969565.1 uncultured Acidimicrobiales bacterium
GGATCGACCGGCGGATCTCGGCGATTTCCTCTTCTGTGGTCTCGGCGCCCTTCATGCCGCCAAGACGGATGTCGGTCAGCACGGTCTCCGCCGTGTCGGCCGCCATCGTGGCGATGCGACTGTTGGGCCAGGCGAACAGGAACCGCGGGCCGAAGCCACGACCGCACATGCCGTAGTTGCCGGCGCCGTACGAGCCACCGATGAGCACCGTGTACTTGGGCACCCGAGCGTTGGCGACGGCGTTGACCATCTTCGCTCCGTTCTTGGCGATGCCGCCGACCTCGGAGTCCCGACCGACCATGTAGCCGGTCGTGTTCTGCAGGAAGACGAGCGGAATCGACCGTTGATCACACAGCTCGATGAAGTGGGTGGCCTTCAACGCGTCCTCGCTGAAGATGATCCCGTTGTTCGCAATCACGCCGACCAGATGACCCCAGATGCGGGTCCAGCCGACGACGATCGACGTTCCCCACTCCGGTTTGAACTCGCTGAACCGGCTGCCGTCGACCAGTCGGGCAATGATCTGCCGCGAGTCGAATGGGATGCGGGTGTCTGCGTTGATGATGCCGAGCAGATCCTCGGCAGGATGCGCCGGTTCCTCGGGCTCGACCCAGTCGAGCCAGTCCTGCCGGGCATCCACCCTGCGCCGGTTCGTGTTGCCGCACAGCTCTCGCAGCAGACCGTACGCCTCGGTCTCTGTGCTCACCCGATGGTCGCTGACCCCGGACTCGAGGGTGTGCAGCGCGGCGCCACCGAGGTCGTCGGGCTCGATCACCTCGCCGAGCGCCGCCTTCACGATCGGCGGACCACCGAGGAAGATCCGTCCGATGCCCTCGACCATGATGTTCTCGTCGGAGAGCGCCGGAACATAGGCGCCACCGGCGGTGCATCCGCCGAGCACCACCGAGAGCTGGGGGAGTCCGGCAGCGGACATCCGGGCCTGCCGGTAGAAGGTGCCGCCGAAATGGTCCTTGTCGGGGAACACCTCGTCCTGCATCGGCAGAAACGCTCCGCCGGAGTCGACCAGGTAGATGCAGCCGAGACCGTTCTCGAGGGCGATGTCCTGAGCCCGAACGTGTTTCTTGATCCCGGCGGGGAACAGCGAGCCGCCCTTCACGGTGGCGTCGTTCGCGATGAACATCCACGGCACGCCATGGACGATGCCGATGCCAGTGACGATGCCGGCGCCGGGGAACGCGTCGTCCTCCTGCCCCCATCCTGCGAGGGTCGACAGCTCGAGGAACGGCGAGCCTTCGTCGGTGACCATGTCGATCCGTTCGCGGGTCATCACCTTGCCGCGGTCGGCGTGTCGCTGAATCGAGCGGGCCCGGCCGCGTCCGCCTTCGATGGCGAACCGCATGCGTTCGTCGAGCGTATTGAGGTCCGCCCGGTAGGCCGCCTCGTTGGTGGCGAACAGCTCCGAGTTCCGATCGATCGTCGTGTCGATGGTGCGCATCAGTTTCCTCCTCCGACCGTGCCCAAGCCGCTCCACAACGTGGAGACGAAGGCATTGGCGAGCTCGTCGAGCGAGCCTTCTGCTGCGGGGTCGAACCAGTCGAGTGTTGAATTCATGACGCCGAACAGGGAGAGCCGCACGACCCGAACCTGCGAGGGATCGAGTTCGGGGGCGATCGATCCGAGCAGATCGGTCCATCGGGCTTCGTAGCGGTCCCGGTCTTCCACCGACGCCACCCGTACGGCGGCTGGTACGAACGGGAACACCGTGACGTGCGCGGCGGTGAACGCCTTGTGGCCGAACAGTGCGTCGAGGTGGGCGGTCACGTGCCGCTGCAGCCGCTGCGCTCCGGTCTCGTCCGGCTCGGTCGCGAGTTCCGCGGCATCGAATGCGTCGGTCACCGCCTGCATGCCGATGGCCAGAATCTCGGTGAGGAGCGCGTCCTTGGAGTCGAAGTGGTGGTAGATCGACGCCGCCCGCATGTCCACGGCTTCAGCGATCGTTCGAGTGGACGTCTCGGCATATCCGCGGACCTGGAAGAGCTCGGCTGCGGCTTCGAGGATGCGTCGCCTGCCGTCGCCCACCTCGGGGGAAGGAGCGGCGGTTGCCGTCGAGGAGGTCATCAGCGCCATTCCTGCGACCCTACCGAACGATCGTTAGGCAGGCAAGCTCTTCGCCAAACCGAACCGGATTCACGCCTTCAGGAACCGCAGCGTGATCGGGTACGATCCTCGCCGTGGATGACGATCCGATCCTTCGTGAATGCCGTTCGAGCATCGACAACATCGACGCCGCCCTGATTCATCTGCTGGCGGAGCGATTCAAGATCACGAAGCGGGTCGGCGAGCACAAGGCCACGGCCGGCCTGCCGCCGGCCGACCCAGACCGCGAATCGGTGCAGATCGCCCGCCTCCGAGACCTCGCCGACGCAGCAGGCCTCGACCCCACATTCAGCGAGAAGTTCCTTCGCTTCATCGTCGACGAGGTGATCCGGCACCACAACCGGGCCCGCTGACCCGACGGCACGCTAGGTTCGGCCCATGCACGACGACGGCACCACGCATCCACCGGTCAAGGCAAAGATTCTCACCGTCAGCGACGGCGTCCACTGGGGAACGCGCGAGGACCGTTCCGGAGCCGCGCTCGAGGCGCATCTCGCAGAACTCGGCTTCGACGTGGTCGAGCGGGCGCTCACTCCCGACGGCACCGACGCCGTGGCCGAAGCGTTGACACGGCTCTGTGCCGACTTCAACGGCGTCGTCATCACCACGGGCGGCACCGGGTTCGGTCCTCGAGACCTGACCCCGGAAGGCACACGTGCCGCCATCGATCGGGAGGCCCCCGGGCTCGCCGAGGCGATGCGGCTCGTCAATCCGCTCGGGCGCCTGTCTCGCGGCATCTGCGGAACCAGGGGAGAGGCACTCATCCTCAACACACCGGGCTCGACCAAGGGCTGCGTCGAGACGTTCGATGCCATCGCCGACGTCGTGCCCCACGCCGTCCGACTGCTGGTCGACAACACCGACCCACACCCGCATGCGGAAACGCCGTCGGATCGCGCCCATGGCTGAGTCGGACCGGTCCGACGAGTGGCGATCGAGCATGATGCGTCGAGCGATCGCCAACGCCTCGACCGCCCGACTTCGCGCCGCACCCAACCCTTGGGTCGGCGCTGTGGTCGTCGACCGATATGGGGCGATCCACGATGGTGCGACCCACGCGCCGGGCGGCCCGCACGCCGAGCGTGCTGCGCTGGATGCAGCCGGCGATCTCGCCAACGACTCGGTCCTGTTCACAACGCTCGAGCCGTGCAATCACACCGGCCGGACAGGGCCGTGCACCGAAGCGATCATCGCCGCCGGCGTCCGGCAGGTGGTGATCGGCATCGATGATCCCGACCCACTCGTTGCGGGCACCGGAACCGCAGCGTTGACCGCGGCCGGCATCGACGTGATCAGCGGCGTCGAGGCAGACGCCGTCCGCGAACAGCTCGCCCCGTACCTGACCCACCGGACGACCGGACGACCGCACGTCATCCTCAAATTGGCCATGACGCTCGACGGCGCCATCGCCGCGCCGGACGGCAGCAGCAAGTGGATCACCGGCTCGGAGGCCCGGGCCGACGTGCACCGCCTACGGGCAGAGTCCGACGCCATCATCGTCGGCGCCGGAACGGTCCGAGCCGACGACCCGAGCCTCACCGTCCGCGACTTCACCCCACCATCCCTCGACGACCAGCAGCCCGGGCTCGACCCGTGGCGGATCGTTCTCGGCAATGCTCCGGAGGACGGGCGCACGGCGCCCTTCGAAGCCTGGTCACAGGGGCTCGAGGAGCTCCTCGACGAACTCGGACGCCGATCGATGCTGCAGGTGATGGTCGAAGGCGGAGCGCAGGTCGCCGGCTCGTTTCATCGGCAAGGACTGGTCGACGAGTACCACCTGTACATCGCCCCGGCGATTCTCGGGGGTGCAGACGCTCGAGCCGCGTTCGGCGGCGAGGGCGCACCCACGATGGCCGACGTGCAACGGGGCCGGTTCGTGAGCATCACCCCGCTCGGCGATGACCTTCGACTCGTTTATCGGCCGCACTGATCACTTCGCCCGGCGGTCCCTCAGGGGTCGACCCAGATCCCCCGCTCGACGAAGACATCCTTCAGAACCCGCGGACGATCGGTCATGATCCCGTCGACGCCGAGATCGAGAAGGCGATGCATCTCGTCGGGCTCGTCCACGGTCCACACGTGCACGTCGAGACCATCGGCATGGGCGGCATCCACGTAGCCGCGAGTGACGAACTTGTGTCCACGAACCCGATTCGGCGCCTGCAACGCCTTCGCTCCCGGATGAAGAAGTCGAGAAACGGCCGGAGGAAGCGTGCGTCTGGCCACCACCGCCACCGAACCGGCCGACGTACACAGGCCCGGCCCACCGATGCGCTGCGCCGCAAGAACCCGGTTGTCGTAGAACGATCCCACGCACGCTCGATCCTCGAACCCGTTGTCGACGATCAGTCGCACCAGCGGTTCGAGCGCGTCGGCCGCCTTCGAATCGATGTTGAAGCGGGCGTCCGGAAACCGTTCGAACAGCTCGAACATGGTGGGAATCGTGCCCCCGCCTCCAACACTCGCCGCCCGAATCTCCTCCCACCGCAGGTCCGCGATCCGGCCATTGCGGTCCGTGACCCGATCGAGATCGCGGTCGTGAAACGAGACGAGGACACCGTCGGCCGACAGATGCACATCGGTCTCCATCCACCGGTACCCGAGCGCATACGACTCGTCGAATGCCTCGATCGTGTTCTCGGGAGCGTCCAACGCTCCGCCCCGGTGGGCGAACGCGATGGGACCACGCGATTGGAGGTACGGGTGGCGGTCGGCTCGGGGGTTCGACATGTGGCGTCAAACGATATTCCATGACGGTCGCGTTGTCCGGTTCTGCCCACCGGCATCACCCGTTGCGACCGGCCATCGCTGCCTGAGATGACCGGCGCGCGTGGCATCTCCCAGAAGCTCGTTCGAGAACGGCCACGCCGCGAAGGGAGCCAGTAGCCTCGAATGCATGCGCAGGACAAAGCTCGTTGCCAGTCTCGGCCCCGCAACCGACGATCCGGAGGTCGTACGCGGCCTCGTTCGTGCGGGCATGGACGTGGCTCGAATCAACCTCTCACACGGTTCCGTCGACGACGCCATGGTTCGGTACAACACCGTTCGTCGCATCGCCGAGGAGGAGCGGGTACACGTCGGCATCCTCGCCGACCTGCCCGGCCCGAAGGTGCGGGTTGCCCCATTCACGAAGGAAGCCGTCTTCGAAACGGGCGACGTGATCCAGCTGACGTCCGGCGACGCCGGGTCGTCCAAGGACATGATCGAGGTCGACTATCCCGATCTCGCCGCCAGCTTCCACATCGGCGACCGCATCATCATCGGTGACGGCCGACTGGTCCTCGAACTCCGGAGCAGCGACAAGGACAAGCTCACGGCCGAGGTCGTGAACGCCGGCAAGCTCACCGGAAGCCCCGGCGTGCACATCCCCGCCGACCGCCTCCAAATGGCCACCCCGACCGACCAGGACCTGCGCTACCTCGACACGATGGT
>CALBVR010000120.1 GCA_937969565.1 uncultured Acidimicrobiales bacterium
ACATCCACGGCATGAACGGTGTGGCCGAGGCCGTTCGTCAGGTGCGCGGCACGTCGGTCAATCCGGTCGACAACGTCGAAACTGTGCTCGTCACCGCCGGCTCCGGCGTGCCGACGAGCGGCCTCATTCTGAGCAAGGCCTGACGCTCCAGCACCTGGTGGAGCCGGCGGGGTCTGGCCATCGGGTGATGGCCAGACCCGGATCGACTCACACCGGTCCCATGGCGTGGTTGGAGTTGATCACGAGGGTGTTCCCATCGGGGTCGGTGGCGAGGAACTGGTCGTGCGGGCTGCCCCGCCGGATCGGTCCCGGGTTCGCACCGGCGCCCTCGAGAAGGCTCCATGTCTCATCGATGTCGTCCACGATCAGGTCGAGCGACGAGGTGCCGCCGTTGCCTTGGTGGAAGACGATGTGGGTGCCGCCACGTAGTTCGACGATTGCGGCGCGGCCCATGTTGACCACGAGTCGCATTCCGATGTCGCTGTAGAAGCTGGCCATTCGATCGATGTCGTTCGATGGCACGCTCACGTGGCCGATTCCGAACCGTGGTCGGTTGTCGGTCGAGTTGGCGGCGTTGGTGTGTTCAAGTTGTGTTGCTGGCATGCATGTACCTTTCCGAGTACTGTTAGGTTGCCTTAACAACACGCCAATGTCGTCCCCGTATTCCCGGCGGCAGAAGAAGTTGCTTGACTCAACGGCTGAGGTTGTCCAGCACGTCCACAAGGAGCCGTTCCAGCGTCGGTCGGAGCTCCTGTCCGTCGTACGGCGCCGAGAGTGGCCCGCCGACCCAGAGGTCGACAATGCCGTGCACGAGCCCCCACGTCGTTGCGATCAGGTCGAGGAGATCGCGGTGTGTGGCCCAGCCGTGGTCCTGGGCTCGCTGCAGAATCCCAGCGAGGCCGAAGTAGCCGCGCTCGCGCGCGGCCCAGAGTGTGGGCGTATCCACATCCACGAGCTCGAGGCGTGTCATCACGGAGAACGCAGATGGGTGTTCGAGGGCGAATCGTGCGTACGAATCTGCCGCGGTGAGCATCGCCTGTCTCGGGTCCGCCAGCTCGGCGGCCTGTTCGATGGCGTCGGCCGTCGTGTCGTAGGCGCGGGTGATGTACGCCGTGAACAGGCCTGTCTTGTTGCGGTAGTAGTGGGCGGCAGCGGTATGGGAAAGGCCCGCTTGCTCGCCGACTCGTCGCAGCGTGACTCCGGAGGGGCCGTGGGCGGCGATTACCTCGTCCACCGCGTCGAGCAATCGCTCCTGGGTTGAGGTCACGAAGTTTGTGGTGCGGGGCTGACTGCCGGCTGGTGCAATGCGCGCGCGTGCGCAACGGCGATGGCGCCGACGATGAGGCCATCGGCGAGTACCAGGGCCCGTCCGAGCGGTCGGTCGACCACCCCGGTGGCGGCCAGCCCGATCATGAGGAATGGGTAGGGGGCGATCATCGCAAGATTGAGGCGGCCCATGAACGTCGGCTCTGGCAGGCGGGCGGCCATGACGAGCGCCACGGCATGGCCGAGAAGTGCGAGGCCCAACAGGCGGAGCCATCCGTTGATCTCGACGCCCAGCCAACCGCCCACGGTGCCCGGGAGCACGCTCAGTGGAAGTCCGGTGGCGAGCGAGAACGCTGCGTTGTCGAGCAGTGCCTGTCGGAGTGGTACGGGCGGTTTGGTGAAGGGGTGCATGGTGTCACCGTACCGATGGGACTTTACTAAGTAAAGTAGTTTCGATGCGCGGCGAATCGGGAGGCGCATGAACACGTGCATGAGGGCCGGGCGGCGGCCGGGAACTACTGCAGCTGCGTGAAGCGGCCGCCGTCAACCGGCACGGAGACGCCGGTGATGTAGTTGGCCTGCTGTGAGCAGAGGAAGGCGACGACGGCGCCGAAGTCGGCGGCCTCGCCGATTCGGCCGGTCGGCTGACTGGCTGCCAGGGCGTCAATGTCCCCGCCATAGAGCTGATCGACGCGTGGGGTGAAGTGCAGGCCGGGCTGCACAGTGTTCACCGTGATGCCATCGCCGACGACCTCGAGCGCAAGCGTCTTGAGCAGTGAGGTGAGCCCGGACCGGGCCGTGTTGGAAAGGATCAGGTTGGGCATCGGCGTGTGCACCGACGTCGACGTGATGGCAGCGACCCGGCCCCACTGCTGTTCCTGCATTCCGGGGATGACCCGCTTCACCATGGCTGCCATCGCCACGAGGTTGAGCTCCAGTGCGGCGGCGTAGGCCGAGATGTCGGTCTCGGCGAAGTTGCCGGGCGGCGGGCCGCCGTTGTTCGTGACGAGAATGTCGACCGGGCCGCCGAGCGCTTCGACCGATGCGTCGATGAACGCCTCAGCGCCGGCAGCCGACGAAAGGTCGCCCGCAACGCCGATTGTGTTTGGCAGCTCGGCGGCCACCGAGTCGGCTCTCGACTGCTCCCGGCCATTGACGACAACCGTGCAGCCAGCATCAGCCAGTGCGATGGCGGTTGCGAGGCCGAGCCCCGAGGTCGATGCCGCAACGACGGCGCGCTTGCCAGAGATTCCAAGGTCCATGCGGGAAACCTACCTCGCACGGTTGGATCGTGCGGCTCCGACGTGCCGCTCGGGATCAGAGGAGTTCGCCGGTGAAGCTGTCCGTGATGAAGATGTCGTACGGGCGGCGTCGAACCCGCGTCGACCAGAACCGTTCTGCCATCATCAGCTTCTTGAGGACCTGCGAATCCGAATGCAGCCGGTCGGCCCGGGCGGCGACGTCGTCCGCAGTGAGCGGCGGGTCGAGGTGTGGGTTGAACGCTTCCAGCACCGGCTCGATCCAATGCTCCTGGCCCACCCGAACGAGGCTCATCACCGCCTGTTGGAAACTTCCCCGCCGGCTGGCGATGTCCGAGACGATGTCGACGAACTTCTTGCGAGCGACCGGGCGAAGCAGGCCGGGCATGGCCCGGTCGATGAAGCTGGCGTCGAAGTCGTAGTTGCCGTGTTCGTCGAAGACGAAGGGCGGGCTGACATCGAACAGCAGCAGGCGGTCGTCCACCCACCCGAAGTTGGAGAACTGGGCGTCGGGAACCGCTCGACGCTCTTCGGTCGACCGGAGAATCAGATCGGTGACAGCCTCCACGATCGGATGGTCGGCGGCCGGTTCCGTCTCCTCCA
>CALBVR010000121.1 GCA_937969565.1 uncultured Acidimicrobiales bacterium
GGGGAGCAGCGCAAAACCTGCTTCCAGCGGGCTGTAGCCGCCCTCGTTCTGCACGAACTGGGGAACCAGGAAGATCAGGGCCAGGAACCCGGCGTAGAGCGGCACGGTCAGCAGGTTGGCGACGCCAAACAGTCGGTCCTGCAGCAATCGGAGGGGGAGCAGCGGATTGGGCTGCCGAAGCTCGACCACGACGAGTGCCACGGCAAGCACGACCCCCACGGAAAGGCTGAGCACGATCACCGCAGACGTCCAGCCGCGTTCGGTACCCCGCGACACGCCGAAGATCAACAATCCAATGGACGCCGCCGCGAGGAAGAACCCGCTGAGGTCGAACGGTTCGCCGGGTCGGGCTTCGTCCCGACGCAGCCACACCACGGCCATCGCCGTGGCGATGATGCCGATCGGCACGTTCACGTAGAAGATCCATCGCCAGCTCGTGACCTGGAGAATGGCGCCGCCGACGATTGGGCCGAGCGCCGGTGCGATCACGACCACCGTGACGACCTTGCGAGCGGCGACCGCCCGCTCTTCCAACGGGAACGCCCGGAAGATCAGGGCACTACCGATGGGAGCGAGCGCACCGGCGAATCCGCCCTGCAGTGCTCGAAAGGCGACCAGTTGGTCGAGTGTCTGCGCGGCACCGCAGAGCGCAGACGCGACCACGAACCCGACCAGGGCGACCACAAAGGTCTGCTTCAGCCCGAAGCGGTCGCCGAACCAGCCTGCCGAAGCCGTCATCACCGCGAGCGCGAGTGAGAAGGACAGCACCGTCCAGTCGACCGCAGTCACCTCGACGTCGAACTCCTCGGCCAGCGTGGGCAGCGCAACGTTGATGATGGTCGAGTCCATGACCTGCATGAAGAGCGCCGCCATGTAGACCCGGGCGACACGGTTCTTGTAGCCCGCGCTTGCTGTCACCCGGTCGACGCTATCGCTGGGCGCGACACGTGCCAGAGTGGGGCATGCAAGAACTCAGGGGGAAGACCGCCGTCGTCACCGGCGCGGCCAGCGGGATGGGCCTCGCCTTCAGCCGCCGGTTTGCTGCTGCCGGGATGAACGTCGTCATGGCTGACATCGAAGAGCCGCCGTTGCTCGACGCAGCAGCGGAGCTCGCTGCGACAGGCGCACGCGTTCACTCCGTCCGATTCGATGCCTCATCGGCCGTCGACAACCAGCGACTGCTCGACGAGACGATCGACCGCTTCGGCGCCGCCAACGTCGTCTGCCTCAACGCCGGTGTCGCCAACTTCGGCTCGATGCTCGAACAGACGGCGGCCGACTGGGAATGGTGCCTCGGCGTGAACCTGCTCGGCGTCGGCTACGGCCTCAGCGTCTTCGCTCCCCATCTCGTCGCTCATGGGGACGGCCACGTCGTCGTGACGGCGTCGGTGGCCGGACACACCACGTCGCCCCGGCTCGGCATCTACAACGCATCGAAGCACGGAGCCGTGGCCGTCGCCGAAACGCTGCACCGAGAGCTGCTGGCGGAAGGCTCGACCGTGGGCGTCACCTGTCTGTGCCCGGGCATCATCAACACCAAGATCCTCGAATCGGAACGCAACCGGCCCGAGACGCTTCAGGCACCGGGAATGGGCGTCGAGGCGACACCGGAGGAGACGGAACGTCGCGCCCTGCTGGCCGAGGTCTTCGCGGCCGCCCGACCACCGGAGGACGTGGCCGACATGGTCCACGATGCCGTCCTCTCCGGGCAGTTCTGGCTGTTCACCGATCACGATTTCGATGCGCCGATCGCCGAGCGCCACCACGAGATCCAGACCCGGACGAATCCCACGGTGGCGAACCCGCTCGTCGACCTCGACGGAGCCGACGCGTGAACGCACCTGATGTCGATGTCCTGATCATCGGCGCCGGAATCTCGGGAATCGCCGCTGCACATCATCTGCAGGAGCAGTGTCCGGACCGCACGTTCACGATCCTCGAAGGCCGGTCCGACATCGGTGGGACCTGGGACCTGTTCCGCTATCCAGGCGTCCGGTCGGACAGCGACATGCACACCCTCGGCTTCAGCTTCAAACCCTGGACCGCGGCCAAGTCGATCGCCGACGGCCCCGCCATTCTCGAGTACCTCCGAGAAGCGGTGTCGGAGGGCGAGCTCGAGCCCCACATCCGGTTCGAGCACCACGTGCGCTCGGCCTCGTGGTCGTCGAGCGACGCACGGTGGACGCTTGCGGTCGACACGCCCGATGGGCCGACGACGGTCACCGGAGCGTTTCTGTTCATGTGCGCCGGCTACTATAGCTATCGCGGCGGCTACACGCCGGAGTTCGAAGGGCGCGACGACTTCACCGGCCAGATCATCCACCCCCAACACTGGCCTGAGGACTTCGACCCCACCGGCAAACGAATCGTCGTGATCGGATCCGGAGCCACCGCCGTCACGCTCGTCCCGGCCCTCGCCGCCGACGCCGCCCATGTGACGATGCTGCAGCGCTCACCCACCTGGATGGCGATCCGACCCGATGAGGACAGGCTCGCGAACGGGCTGCGGAAGGTCCTGCCGGACATGCTCGCCTATCGGATCACCCGCCGGAAGAACATCGTGTTCCAGCAGAAGACCTACGAGAAGACCCGGACCGATCCGGCGATGGTCCGGGAGCGGCTGCGGTCCATGGTGGCCGAGGCGTTGCCGCCTCACATCGACATCGACGAGCACTTCACCCCGTCGTACGACCCGTGGGACCAGCGCCTCTGTCTCGTCCCCAACGGCGATCTGTTCGCAGCGCTCACGGCACGAACTGCCAGTGTGGTGACCCAGACGATCGATCGCTTCACCCCGTCCGGGATTCAGCTGTCCAACGGTGACCGACTCGATGCGGACGTGATCGTCACCGCGACCGGACTGCAACTCGTCACGCTCGGCGAAATGGACTTCGACGTCGACGGGGAAGCCGTCGATTTCGCCGACACGTTCACCTACAAGGGACTGGCCTACTCGGATGTGCCGAACCTCGTGAGCACCTTCGGCTACATCAATGCATCGTGGACGCTGCGCGCCGACCTCACCAGCGACTATGTCTGCCGCCTGCTCAATCACCTGCGGGCCACCGGAACGCGGCAATGCACGCCTCGTCTGCGGCCCGTCGATGCCAACATGGAGCCACGGCCATGGATCGAGGACTTCTCTTCGGGATACATGCAACGGATGATGCCGTTGCTGCCGAAGCAGGGGCGGCACGACCCGTGGACGAATCCGCAGAATCTGGCCCGGGACCGGGCCGCCATCCGCGACGCGCCGATCGATGACGGCGTCATGCGCTTCACCTGAACCCGGAGGATCGATGATCACACAGGCACCATTCGGACGGACGGGCCACGACAGCAGTCGTGTCATCTTCGGCGCGGCAGCGCTGTTCCAGCGAAGTTGGGGGCAGGAGTGGGGCGAGGCGCTTCTCGATCAGGTGCTTGCGGCCGGTGTCAACCACCTCGACACCGCCGCCTCGTATGGCGACAGCGAATTGATGATGGGGCCGTGGCTCAACCAGAACACCGACGGAGCGAAGAACCGCGATCGGGTGTTTCTCGCCACCAAGACCGACGAGCGCTCGGGGGATGCCGCCCGGGCCCAACTCGAACGTTCGCTGTCACGAATGGGTGTCGATTCTGTCGATCTCATCCAACTGCACAACCTGGTCGAGGACGACGAGTGGGAGCAGGTCCATGGAGCGGGCGGTGCGTTGGAAGCCCTCGTTGCAGCGCGGGATGAAGGCCTGGTTCGCCACATCGGCGTGACCGGGCACGGCGTTCGGATCGCCGGTATGCATCTTCGGAGCCTGGCGGCCTTCGAGTACGACGCCGTCCTGCTGCCCTACAACACCACCATGCTCGACGACCCGGCCTATCGAACCGACGTGGAAAGGCTGCTGGGCATGTGTGCGGAGAAGAACGTTGCCGTCCAGACGATCAAGTCGATCGCCCGCCGACGCTGGCCAGACGATGAAGCCGCAGATGTCGACGAGAAGCGCAGCTGGTACCAGCCGCTGCGCGATGCGGGAGCGATCGAGCGGGCGATGCGGGTCGTGCTTGCGAACGATCAGCTCTTCCTGAACACGTCGAGCGACGCCCGGCTGATGGCCGAGATGCTGGACGCTGCGGGCCGAATTCTGGGCAACGGCGGGACCGTGCCCGCCCCAGACGCTGATGCCATCCGCTCCGACATCGCGGCGTACGGCATGTCACCGCTGTTCGACGGGCGAGACCTCGAACGAATCTGACCGCCGGACCGCGGGCCCGCCCCTCAGCTGGCGCTGAGCGAACGAACAGACGTGATGCCTTCGTTGCCGGCGATCAACTCCTGCAACTCGGCAGGAATCGGCTTGTCGGTCGCGATGACCATCAAGGCAAGGTCGGCGCCGGGCGCACGACCGATGTGCATGTCGTCGATGTTGATACCGGCGTCACCGAGTGCTGCCGCAACCAGCGCGATCATGCCCGGCTGATCGGTGTTGGCGACCAGCGTCAGGTTGTCGGCGGGCGGAATGTCGACCGTGATGTCGTCGACCGAGATGATGCGCATCTCGCCGCTCGGCACGAGGATGGTGCCGGCCATCGAATGGGCCTCGCCCTCGATCTTCACACCGCTGACGAACCCCGAGGGGCTCTTGGTGCTCGTGCGGAACTCGATCTTGACTCCGGCGTCTTCGGCCAGCTCCTCGGCATTGACGTAGCTCACGGGCACATCGACGATCTGGGACATGAGGCCCTTGGTGATCGCGAGTTCGGCCATCCGGCAGTCGTAGCCGCCGATCTCGCCGGCGAACACCACATCGACGGCGCCGGGAGTGCGACCGAGCAGGCGAACGAAACGGGCGCCGATCTGCTCGGCGACCGGAAGGAATGGCCGGACCGCCTCGGACACACCGCGCGCACGAACGTTGACGGCGAACGGCACGAAGTCGCCGGCCAGGGCGTGCTGGACCTGTTCGGCGATGGTGATTCCCGCCCGGTCCTGCGCCTCGGAGGTGCTCGCACCGAGGTGCGGAGTGACGACGACCTGATCGAGCGCGAACAGGGGGGACTCGGTCTTCGGCTCCGAATCGAACACGTCGATCGCCGCTCCGGCCACCTGTCCGCGCCGGATCGCAGCAGCGAGGTCGTCCTCGTTGATGATGCCGCCGCGGGCCACATTGACGACTCGCAGGTTCGGCTTGGCGAGCGCCAGCCGCTCGGCGTTGATGAGATCGACCGTGTCGGGTGTGCGGGCCAGGTGCAGCGTCAGAAAGTCGGCCTCGGCCATCAGATCGTCGAGCTCCATGAGCTCCACGCCGAGCTCGCCGGCCCGCTCCTCGCTCACGAAGGGATCATGGCCGACCAACCGCATGCCGAAGGCGCGGGCCCGTTGGGCCACGAGGCCACCGATGTTGCCGAGCCCGATGATCGCGAGGGTCTTCTCGTTGAGCTCGACGCCCTTCCAGTCGGCGCGCTCCCAGCGGCCGACCTTCAGCGCCGAGTGGGCCTGCGGCACGTTGCGGGCAGACGCCAGAATCATCGCCATCGTGTGCTCGGCAGCCGAGATCGAGTTGGAGGTCGGTGCGTTGGCGACGATGACACCTCGTTCGGTCGCGGCGGCGGTGTCGACGTTGTCGAGGCCCACGCCCGCACGGCCAACGACCGTGAGGCGATCGGCCGCCGCAAGAAGGTCGGCGTCGACCTGGGTGGCCGAACGGATGATGAGACCGTCTGCCCCCACGATGGCCTGCTGCAGCTCCTCTGGAGACAGCCCGAGCTGCACATCCACCATGTGGCCGGCAGAGCGAAGCAGCTCCAAGCCGGTTTCTGCGAGCTTCTCCGTTACCAGTACACGTCCCATTGTCTTACGCTATTTCGCTTTCCAGAACACGAGGACGGGCCTCGTGGATTTGTACAGACCGTAAAGTCCGGATGATCGGTCGATCTAGATGTCGTCGCCGAGGTCGGCTTCGAGCTCCTCACGGCGAACGCCGAGAAGGAAGAGCACCGCATCGAGATGCGGCGTGGTGAGCGACGCGTCTGCCGCCGCTCGCACGACCCGCTTGGCACAGAAGGCCACGCCGAGCCCGGCGGTGGCCAACATGTCCAAGTCGTTGGCGCCGTCACCGACGGCCACGACCTGTTCGGGAGCGATGCCTTCCTGCTGGGCCATCATCGTGAGCAGCGACGCCTTGGCCGCCCGATCCACGATGGGGCCGGTGAGGTTTCCGGTCAGCACGCCGCGCTTCGATTCGAGCGTGTTGGCGTGCGAGTAGTCCAGGTCGAGCCGATGCCGAAGCCGGTCCGTGAAGGAGGTGAAGCCGCCGCTGACGATCGCCACCTTGTACCCGATGCGCTTGAGGGTTCGGATGAAGGTCTCGGCTCCGGCGGTGAGCTCGAGCTCGGCGTAGGCCGCATCGATGATCTCGACCGGCTGACCGGCGAGCAGTGCCACCCGGGCTCGGAGGGACTCCTCGAAGTCGAGCTGGCCCTGCATGGCCTGTTCGGTGAGCGCCGCGCACTCGGCGCCGACGCCCGCCTGATCGGCGAGCAGATCGATCATCTCGTTCTGGATGAGGGTCGAGTCCACATCGAGCACGACGAGCCGTTGGGCCCGTCGAACGAGACCCGTGCGTTGAATCGCAACGTCGAAGCTGGGGTTGTCTGCGGCCGTGTCGACCAGCTGGGTGCGCATCTCGTCGGCGTCGCCGCCGTGCACCTCGAATTCGTAGCACCACACCGGCGTCTTCGCGAGGCGGCGGATGCGTTCGATGTTGCCACCGGCTTTGGCGATTGCTGCGGTGACGCTTTCGAGATCTCCCGGTGTGAGCGTCGTGCCGATCATGGACACGACGAGGCTGGGGATCGACGCCGTGCCGTCCGACGCGACCACTTCGAAGTCGACGTCGAGCCCGCGTTCCCAACCGAGCAGCAAGACCTCTTTCAGGACGTCCTTGCCCGTTGGCACATCGACGAGGATGCCCAGGTTGAGGCGGCCTCGGATGACGATCTGTTCGACGTCCTGCACGGCGGCATCGGCCGCGGCAAGGATGCTCATCACGGACGTCGTGATGCCCGGCTGGTCCCGCCCCGTGACTCGGATGAGAATCGTCTCGGCCAAGATCATGAGCGTCAGGTTATTCGGCCGAATCGCTTGAACACGATTGACCGGTGTGGCGTGTGTCGCTGTTTACACACCGTTCACACGAGCGGGTCGGCCACGTCCGGGGTCTTGGCGCTGCGTCGGCGGCTCGTCAGGATCCTCGCAGCGGCAACGCCGGCGATGAAGCCGAACAGGTGGCCTTCCCAGGACAGGCCCGGACGGGGGAGGAACCCGAACAGGATCGTGCCGCCGTAGAGCATCACCGCCACGATCGCCAGAACGATGGACACCGGCCGACGCTCGAACCAGGCGGACGCCACGAGGAAGCCGAACAGGCCGAACACCCAACCGCTGGCACCGATGTGCACCTCGTTCGACCCGATGGCGAACAACCAGACGAGGGCGCCGCCCAGCACGATGATCACGGCGCTGGCGGACAGCCAGCGACGGGTCCCTCGGACGAGCACCAGACCGCTGAGAATCGCGAATGGGATGGTGTTGGAGATCAGGTGGCGGAAACCACCGTGCAGGAACGGGGACCAGACAATGCCGTCGATGCCATCGACCGAGCGCGGGCGGATACCGTTGCCCTGCAACCGGTCATCCAGGGCCACCGTGTCGACGATCTCAACGATCCACATCACGGCGAGCGTCACGGCGATCATGCCCGCTCCGCCGCGGACCCAGGCGGGAAAGCGGGAGGACTGCGTGGGGACGGGCGCATCGGTCATGGTCGAATCCTATGCGCAGCGCTGCGAGCGTGATCCGAAATTCCTCCGAGCCCGAAGCGGGTCACGACGGCGCAGCGATCACCACAATGTGCGGGCCTGCCGCTCTCGCAGCGCCTCGTCGTACGCCTCGGCATCGAACTCGGGCGCACGAGCACCCTTGGTCATCTGGCCGGCCGTCGGCACGGTCGACGGATCGATCCAGGTGGATGCGTCCCACAGGCCACTGCGAGTCACCGCTCGGGCGCATTGGAAGTAGACGGACTCGATCGTGACCACGATGACGGTGGCCGGCGGCTTGCCCTCGACCGCGTAGCGGTCCCGAAGCGCTTCGTCGTCGGTCAGCACGGCCGAACCGTTGATGCGCAGACACTCCCGTACCCCGGGAATGAGGAACAGCAGGGCAACGCGCCCGTCGCGGACGATGTTGCGAAGACTGTCCAGCCGGTTGTTGCCCCGCCGATCAGGAATGTGGAGCGTCGTGTCGTCGACCACGAATGCGCCCTGCCCGGCGTCGCCGCGAGGGGAACAGTCCATCCCCTCGGGGCCGATGGTGGCGAGCGCAAAGAACGGCGACGAGGTCAGCCACCGGACGTACTCCGGTGTGAGGTGGCCGATCTCCTTGAGGAGTGAACCCTCGGGAGGTGTTCCGTACAGGGCTTCGAGCTCGGCGATGGTGTCGATCGTGCGCGGGTCGGACATGCCGTCCACCCTACGGCCGGCGATCAGTCGGTGAGGCCTGCGGCTTCGGCGAGGCCGCTGAGATGATCGAGGTCCTTCACGTCGAGCACCTGCAGGTACATCCGATCGCAGCCGACGGCCTCGTACTCGGCGATCTTGTCCGCCACCTCGTCGATGAGCCCGGCGACGCCGTTGCTGCGCAGCTCTGCCGGCTCACGGCCGATGGCCGCCGCACGGCGGGAGAAATCCGCCTCCGAGTGCCCGGCCACGGCCACGAGTGCAGCCGACCACACGAGCGATTCGGGGTCCCGCTCACGGGCCTCGCAGTATTCCACGACGTTGTTGGCGATCTCCTGCCACGATGCCGGGTCGTGGAACCCGACGTTGAACTCGCTCGCGTACTGGGCCGCCAGGGCCGGCGTGCGACGTTTGCCCCGTCCGCCGATGATCAGCGGCGGTGACGGTCGTTGGTAGGGCTTTGGCAGCGCAGGGTTGTCCTGGAGGGTGTAGTGGGTGCCCTCGAAGCTGTAGGTGTCCGACTCTGCCGTCGACCAGATGCCGGTGATGATCTCGAGCGCCTCGGTCAGCCGATCGAAGCGTTCCGCGACGTCAGGGAAGGGGATGCCGAGTGCCGCGTGCTCTTCTTCGTACCAACCGGCTCCGAGACCCAGCTCGATGCGGCCACCGCTCATCTGGTCGATCTGGGCGACGAGCAGGGCCATGCGTCCGGGGAGGCGGAACGTGACGGGGGAGACGAGCGTGCCGAGCCGCAGCCGAGTGGTGTCGCGGGCAAGGCCGGCGAGGGTGATCCAGGCATCGAGGGGGCCGGGAAGCCCGGAGATGTCTCCCATGCGGAGGTAGTGGTCCGACGTGAAGAACCCATCGAAACCGAGTTCCTCGGCGCGAGTGGCGAGCGCAAGGAGCTCGTCATAGCTGGTGCCCTGCTGGGGTTCGACGAAGATTCTGAAGTCCACAGCGAAGAGGGTAGAGGGTGTCGGCGCGACTGGTGGGTGCCGGGCGTCAGTCGGGGTTCAGCTGCGCCTCGATGCGTTGCGCCGTGGCGGCGACGCGGTTGCCCAGTTCTTCGCGGTCGACGTCACCCGGGAACCGGAAGGACGGTCCATGGATGTGGATGGCGAACTGGATTCGTCCGTTTGCGTCGGCGAACGCGGCGGCGACGGAGCTGATGTCCTCGGTGAACTCCTCGATGACCCAGGCGTACCCGTCGGTGCGGATCTGTTCGAAGCGCAGGAGCAGCATGGCCGGGTCGGTCATGGTGTTCTCGGTGAGCTCGTCGAACTCGTTCTGCAGGAAGTTGCGCTGGGCGGCACGGCTCGAGTTGGCGAGGATTGCGAGCCCGGCGGGAACCGCGTGGGCGGGGCTCGGCACGCCGGTCCAGTCACGAACCACCACAGAGCTGCTCGGGTCGTCCACCTGCAGGAGCGTGCGAACCTGGTCGCCGTCGAGGCGGTT
This sequence comes from uncultured Acidimicrobiales bacterium, assembly GCA_937969565.1. Taxonomy (GTDB): domain Bacteria; phylum Actinomycetota; class Acidimicrobiia; order Acidimicrobiales; family SHLQ01; genus SHLQ01. Next base: position 9,952 of record CALBVR010000121.1, read on the forward strand.
GAGCCCGACGGCTTCGCCGGTGAGTTCCATGAGCTCGACCATGTGCGGTCGGGCGACCTCGACGACGCTTTGGCCGCCCCGGAGTGCGGTACCGAGCTCGGCGATGCCGACGCCGAGTTCGTAGGCGCCCTCGCTGTTCTGTTCGACCGCCTTCTGTTCTTCGAGCGCGGAGAGCAGCCGGGACACGGTGCTCTTGGGGAGTCCGGTCCGGTCGCTGAGGTCGGTCACGCCGGCTGGTCCAAGGGACAACGCCCGAAGAATTCCGAATGCCCGCTCCACGGATTGCACGCCAGCCATCCGGGCATCATACCACATCGTGGAACAAGCTGTCCCACGATACGGAACGCTGGATTCGCTCGGAAGCCCTAGCCCTTTGTCTCGCTCGACACTTCCGGTCGAGATCCGTGTTTGCGCTCGGGAAGCCCTAGCCCTTTGCTACGGCGACGGCGTCGATCACGGTTTGGGCGGCGTCGGCCACGGCGACGTCGGTGGTCACCATGCCGTTGCGGACGGTGAACTCGACGTTGCCGTCCTTGATGCCCCTCGGTCCGACGGTGAGCCGGAACGGAATGCCGATGACCTCCGAGTCGGCGAACTTCACACCGGCGCGGGCGTCACGGTCGTCGATGATCGCATCGACGCCCGCGGCGAGCAGGTCCTGATAGATCTGCTCGGCGGCCGCCATCGTGGCTTCGTCGTCCACCTTCATCACCGTCACCACCGCTTCGTACGGCGCCACCGACACGGGCCAGATCAGGCCCTTGTCGTCGTGGTGGGTTTCGGCGATCGTCGCCATGTTGCGGCCGACGCCGATCCCGTAGCTGCCCATCACGATGGTCCGCTTGTTGCCATCGGCGTCGAGCACGTGCGCGCCCATCGCCTCGGCGTACTGCGTTCCGAGCTTGAAGATGTGGCCGGCCTCGATGCAGCGCACGATCTCGATCGGCGTGTGGCACTTCGGGCATGCCTCGCCGGCGGTGACCTCACGCAGGTCGACCCATTCTGCGACGTTCACGTCACGGGCGATGTCCACACCACGCCAGTGCCAGTCGTCCTCATTCGCACCCGTGGTGAGGTTGGTGCGCCCCTGCAGCGCCTCGTCGGCGAGGATGCGGATCTCGTCGTTCACGCCGACCGCGCCCAGCGAACCAGGGTTGGCGCCGAGATGCTCGACGGTCTCTTCCGGGGTGGCCGGACGGATGTTGATTCCGCCGGTGACGTCCTGCAGCTTCTGCATGTTCAGCTGGTGATCGCCGCGCACGAGCGCCAGCGTGACCGCACCGTCGACCACCATGACCATGGTCTTGATCTGGCTGACCGCGGGAGCACCGGCCTCTTCCAGCGCCGCGATCGTGCGGATGCCCGGGGTGGGGAAGCGTTCAGGAGCGTCGGGCCCGGCGTCGTCGGCGATCGCGTCCAGCGCGGAGGTCGCCCGTTCGACGTTGGCCCGGTAGTCGCAGTTGGGGCAACGAACGACGTCGTCCTCGCCCGCGGGGGAAGCGACCATGAATTCGATCGAGCCGGCTCCGCCCATTGCGCCCGACGAGGCTTCGACCGGCATGGCATCGAGGTCGAGGCGACGGAAGATCTTCAGGTAGGCCTCGTGGTGCAGGTCGAAGTTTCGATCGAGCCCGTCGAAGTCCAGGTCGAGGCTGTACGAGTCCTTCATCGCGAACTCGCGGACGCGGAGCAGGCCCGCCTTCGGGCGAGGTTCGTCGCGGAACTTCCACTGGATCTGGTACCAGATCTGGGGCAGCGTCTTGTACGAGTTGATCTCCGTCGCGATGGTGGCGAACACCTCTTCGTGGGTCATGCCGAGGCCGACCTCGTTGCCGCTGCGATCCTCGAGGCGGAACATCTCGTCGCCCATGGTCGCCCAGCGACCCGATGCCTCCCACAGCGACTTCGGGTGCATGGCGGGCAGCAGGAACTCCTGGCCGCCGATCAGGTTCATCTCTTCACGGACGATCTGCGCGACCTTCTCGTGGACCTTCCAGCCCAACGGCAACATCGAGTAGTGGCCGGAGTGAAGCTGGCGCATGAAGCCGCCGCGAATGAGCATCTTGTGGCTCACCGCGTCGGCATCAGCCGGCGCATCGCGGAGAGTGGGCGTGAAAAGTCGGGACCAACGCATGGCTAGAGCGTACGTACTCGACGGCGTGGTGTTGCGCATTCGGAGTCGGTATCAACGGGTGGCAGACCGGTATCGTTCCGGCCGCTGGAAATGGTCGGGCCCCTGCGAGACTGGAGCCAGCGATCGTGTACTCTGGCAATGGAACAGTTCCACGATGTGGAACAGAATTCGAAGGGGGCAGAGAATGCCAAGAACCCGACTCACCACACCGCTGGTCCGCAAGGACGGCGAGCTGGTCGAAGCGACCTGGGACGAGGCGCTCGAGCGCGTCGCCGAAGGCTTCGGAGCGGCACGGCCCAACGGCGAAACCGCCTTCGGCATGTTCAGCTGTTCCAAGTCCACGAACGAGATGAACTACGCGGCCCAACGGTTCGCAAGGAAGGTCATGGGGTCGAACAACATCGACTCCTGCAACCGAACTTGACACGCTCCCTCAGTCGTCGGTCTGGCGACAGTATTCGGAGCAGGCGGCGGCACCTCGTCGTACGAAGAGATCGAGACCACCGATCTCATCATCATGTGGGGAACAAACGCGCGTGAAGCGCACCCCATCTTCTTCCATCACATCCTGAAGGGCATCCGCAACGGCGCGAAGATGTACGCCGTCGATCCCCGTCGGTCGCAGACGGCCAAGTTCGCCGATCTCTGGCTGGGGCTCAACGTCGGCTCCGACATCGCACTCGCGAATGGCGTCGGCAAGTACATCATCGACAACAACCTCCAGAACGACGAGTTCATCGCACATTCGACGCAGGGCTTCGAGAACTACGTCGAATCCATCCAGGAATGGACGTTGGAGCGCACCGCCGAGGTCACCGGCCTGCCCGAGTTCGCCATCGCCGAACTCGCCGAGGTCTACGCCACGGCAAAGTCGGCGCAGCTGTGCTGGACACTCGGCATCACCGAACATCACACCGGTGCCGAAAACGTCATGGCGCTCTGCAACTTGGCGCTGCTCACCGGCCACGTCGGCAAGTACGGATCAGGGCTCGTCCCGATCCGCGGCCAGAACAACGTGCAGGGCGGCGGCGACATGGGCGCCCTGCCCAACAAGCTCACCGGGTTCCAGGACGTCGCCAACGACGAACTGCGCGCCAAGTTCGAAGCCGTCTGGG
>CALBVR010000122.1 GCA_937969565.1 uncultured Acidimicrobiales bacterium
AGCCGAAGAGCACCTCGTTGGTATGGCTCGTGGAGCAGTAGCCGCCGAAGAAGTCGGCGAGGCCGCCGGCCAGCTCGTACTTGTCGGGCGAGGACACGATGGCGCTCCACGCCTGGGCTCCGTTGGCGTAGGTGGCGGTGAACCAGGCGGGATCAACGCCGGAGAGACCTGCGGCCAGTACGGCCTCGTCGTCAGCGCTCGGGGTGACCGGCACGCCAGCGCAGTTTCGCCAGTACGGCAGGTAGGCGTCGGGCTTGGCCAGGTGGAGCATGGCGTCGGCGATCAGCTCTGCGGACGGGCAGGACGAGTCGGGGTACGTCTCCTCGATGTAGAGCAGCGCCACGGCGAGGGCCGAGCGGTTGGTGGGAAGGTCGGTGGTGCGCTCGTACACGTGGGCGAGCTCGTGGATGATGACGTCGGCGGTCATGGCGTTCTTGCCGATGGTCATCGTGAGCGCTTCACATTTGGTGAAGCTGTTGAACGAGGTGGTGCGGCACGTGGTCTCGACGTAGCCGCCGGGAAAGGTCTGGTCGACAGCGACCGTTCCGTTTGCGTCGATGTAGTTCCATGCTTCGACGATCCACGGGTTGTTCGCGCCCCAGTTCGGGAGGATCTGGCCCTCGATGATCGAGTAGAGCTGGGCCAGGTCGGGGTCCTGGGGTGGGTCGTCGCTTCCCCCGCCGCCGCTCGAGTCGTCGCCACCGTCGTCGGTTGGCGTTCCGTTGAGATCCAGCTCGCAGCGCTTGCCGTCGTCGTCGGCTTCGACGGCACATCGGTCGTTGCCGGAGCCGCCGTTGAGCATGTCGGCTCCCGGTCCGCCTTCGATGCGCTTGTCGTTTCCGCCACCGGCGCTGATGTCGTCGTTGCCGCCGCCACCGAGAAGCGTGTCTCGGCCCGGCCCGCCGGAGATGATGTCGGCGCCCGCTTGTCCGAGGATCCGGTCGTTCTGGCCTTCGCCGAAGATCACGTCGGCGCCGCGGCCGGCGTAGATGCGATCCCGACCTTCGCCGCCGCAGATCGTGTCCTTGCCGTCGAAGCTGCGAATGATGTCGACCCCGCCGAGTGCGACGATCACATCATCGCCGTCGGTGCCGTAGATGCGGTCGTTGCCCTCCGTGCCCACGATCGTGGCGACCTTGCCGTCGCAGGTGAGCGCCTGGCCGGAGGCTGCTGCGCTGAGCACGGTGGCCAGCAGCGCAAGGCAGAGGGTGATGCCGGTGCCCATTCGGGCGAACGGGCTGCGCTTGGAAAGGGGTTGGCTGTGGGGGAATCCCGCCATCTGGATACCGAATCGATTCTGCGACCCCGGGGTCACGTCGTGCTTGATCGTCGAGTGACCGCTCGCAGAACCAGTGCCACCGACGGTAGGCACATGGCGAGCCGCCACTCAAGGCGTGATCGGCGATTCTTCGGTTTTCCTTGAACAGGTGTCGGTCAGGCGTCCACGGCGACGCCGACTTGCTCGGCCACCCAGTCCCACAGCGCAGCCCGTCGTTCGGCCGTGTCGGTCTTTCGGGTGGTGGGGAGTTTGTGGATCGACCGGTTCACGCGGTCGTGCCAGAACCCGCCGTTGCTTTCGAGGGCGGCGTCGTCGGCGGCCAGCCACACGAGCGTGTCGGCGCCTTCATCGGGGGTGCGCAGGAGCGGCCCCATGATCTTCGAGAATCCGGGCAGTGCGTCGTCGACGCCGGGGGTGTCGGCCCAGCCTGGATGGAGGGCGTGGAAGCGGATGCCTTTGGCTCCGTGGCGGTCGGCCCACATCTCGTTGAGGGTGACCTGGGCCCGCTTGGCTCGGGCGTACTGTTCGGCACCCTTGTAGTCCGCCGCATCCATCTGCAGCCGGGACACGGTGAGTCCGGCCGTGTACATGCCACCGGACGACATGGTGAGCACGCGGGAGTCTTCGGTTTCGGCGAGCCGGTCGAGCAGGAGGTTGGTGAGGAGGAACGGGCCGAGCACCTGGCTGGCGACCGTGGCTTCGATGCCGGATGACGCATCGGTGCGCTTGGCGGTGAGTGCACCCGCGTTGTGGATGAGAACATCGAGTCGATCGTGGTTGGCCAGCACGTGGTCGGCGAGCTCGCGGACCTGGTCGAGTTCTCCCATGTCGGCGGGCGCCTGGGTGATGTTCGGGTTGCCTGTGGCCGCAATCAAGTCGGCGACGACGTCGTCGTTTCTCGAGGCGCTGCGGCCGACGACGACGAGCGTTGCGCCGGCACTGGCGATCCGTTCGGCAGCAGCTCGCCCGAGCCCGGAGGTGGCGCCGGTCAGGACGACGACCTTGCCGTTGAGGTCGTAGCTCTCGAGCGACGCCCACCCTTCGAGCTGTTTGCGGACGAGGTAGCCGATGCGGGTGAAGCTCGGAACGATTGGCGCTTCGAGGGCCGAATCGACGATGCCGGACACGCCGTCGGGTCCGCCGCCCTCCAGTCGCTCGCCGTCCAGCGCCTGGATGAGACCGACCGTGGCCCGATCGCCGATGCGGTCGAAGCCGAGGCCAAGTGCCGGGTCGGCAAAGCCGAGGACACCGTTGAGAAGGAGTTCGGCGTCGTACGTGACGATTGCTCCGCCGTCGTCGTCGGGTTCAACGGTGATTTCGTCGCGGGAGGTCAGCCGCTCACTTCGAGCGATGGCGAGGAATCGGTGGGGGGCGTCGAACTCGGTCTGCGTGTAGCGCAGGGTCAGTGGCCCGCCGATGGCCTTGACGTCGACATCGAAGCTCGCGTCGAGACCGGGCGCGTTTCCGTCGACCGGTTCGGAGCGGAGCACGCCGGCATCCCATTCGGCGAAATTGGCGAGATCCGCCATGTACGCGAAGGCCGACTCGGGCGACTTCGGCGTGCGGATGCGAACGACATACCTGGCCATGGCTCCGGTCTAGTCGGCGTGAACGCGAAATGGTGGACGGACCGGGTCCGTCCACCATCTTCGGGAAGTTTCACTCAGCGGCGGTCAGCTCACGGGCAGCAGCTGCCGTTTGCTCCACTGACGACGACGTTTTCGAGCTGATCGGCCTCGCCCGTCTTCACGTACCACTCCCAGCGATTCGAGTCGGGCGAGTGGACCCACGTTTCGGTCTTCTCGGCGTAGCAGCAGATGGTGTCGTCGACGCCGGTGGTCTCGATGCCCTCGCCGGCGATGCGAGCCTCGGCCGCGATGACCTGCTCGGAGGTCTCGGTTTCGACACCGAGGTGGTTGAGCGAACCGTTGGGTCCGGCGCCTTCGAAAAGCACCAGCTTGAGCGGCGGGTTCTCGATGGCGAAGTTGGCGTAGCCCTCGCGTCGCTTGTTGACCGGGGTGTCGAACATCTTCGTGTAGAAGTCGACGGCTTCGTCGAGGTCATCCACGTTGAGGGCAAGTTGCAGGCGCATTGGGCACCTTCCTTTCGAAACGTTCTCGAACATCACATTGATGTTTGTCGATACGATACCCAGACGCTTCGATATCTGTCAATATGTTTCTTGCCATGGCCACCACCGACACCAACGCCCGCTTCTGCTGCCAACCGCTGATGGAGAACGTCCTCACCGAGGACGCCGCCGCCGAGCTCGCCACACTCCTCAAGGCGCTGGCGGACCCGGTCCGACTGCGCATCATGTCCATCATCGCCGCCGCGCCGAACAGCGAAATCTGCACCTGCGACCTTCCCGACCTCCTGGACCGCAGCCAGCCGACGGTGAGCCACCACCTGTCACAACTGACGAAGGCCGGCCTCGTGGAACGCGAGCAGCGCGGCAAGTGGGCCTGGTTTCGCATCGCCCCCGAACGGCTCGAAGCCGTCGCCAACGCACTTCACGCCTGAGCCGGAGCCCTCCCCACGATGTTCAGCGACACCCATCCCGACCTCCCGCGCCGCATGCTGGCCGAGTTCGTCGGCACCGCCTTCCTCCTGGCCGCGGTCGTCGGCTCCGGCATCATGGCCGAACAGCTGAGCGACGATGTCGGATTGCAACTGTTGGAGAACGCGTTCGCCACGGCCGGCGCGCTCGTCGCGTTGATTCTGGCGTTCCAGGCGGCCTCCGGGGCGCACTTCAATCCCGCCGTCTCCCTCGCCGACCGTCTGTTCGGTGACATGGACAACACGGAGCTGGCCGGATACGTGCTCGCCCAGGTCGCGGGCGGAATCACCGGCGTCATCACCGCCAATCTCATGTTCGACCTCGACCCGGTGACCTGGTCGACCAAGGACCGGTCCGCCGCGCATCTGGTCTTGGCCGAAGGCGTGGCCACGTTGGGCCTGCTGCTGGTGATCCACGGCGTCGTGCGGGCCGGCCGGCCGACCCTCGCCGCATTCTCCGTCGGCGGCTACATCGCCGGTGCGTACTGGTTTACGTCGTCCACCAGCTTTGCGAACCCTGCGGTCACGATCGCACGAACCTTCTCCGACACGTTTGCAGGAATCGCCCCGGCCAGCGCTCCCGGCTTCCTCGTCGCGCAGTTGGTGGCAACGCTGCTCGGGGTGGCACTCATTCGCATCATCTTCCCGAAGGACACCGCATCAGACACATGATTTGATGCCCATGGTTGAAAAGAATCTTCAAATTAGATACATTGCAAAGTATCTATTCGAGCGAGGAGGTTCTGCAATGACTGTCAGCCACCCGAGGACTCGTGAGGAACGGCTGCGAGCCGTGTCCCGATCGGCCCGCTCGCTCTGGATGACCGAGCCAAACGTGCCGGCACATCTCCGCCACGAGGTCATGGTCCGACTCACCGCCCTCGAGCTCCACGTCGAGCAACTCGACCTGGTCTCGACCAGCGCAACCAGCCCGTCACCGATCGACATCGACCTCGGACTCAGCGAGTGCGAAACCGAGCTGTTCGATCTCGCCTCCCACTGGGACATTCACCTAGACATGGGAGAGGAGGTCGCCGCATGAGCGCCATGATTGCATCACTGTGGATTGGATCGGGCGTCGCTTCGGCGGTCCGCCTGAGCGACAAGGAAGACTCGACGCTCGCGTGGGCGGCGGTCGCCGTTCCGTTCGGCCCGTTCCTTGCACCGATCCTGATGGATCGCCGCAAGCAGGCGGAGCTGCCCGACCTCTGAGTTGAGGCGAACGAGCCGATCGGATTGACGAGGGTCAGCTGGAGAGTGCGGCCTCGAGCTTGTCGATGGCCATGCCCCAACCCATGCCTCCGGGAGAACCGGCGGGAACGCCAACGTGCGTCATCTTCATGGTGGTCGAGCCGTCCGCTTCACTGAGTTCGACGACGACCTGCGTGGTCATGTCGTGGTCGTCCGGCATGCCCATCGCCGAGGGTGGGAGCGGGTTGCCGTCGGCGTCCGCCACCAGTTCGGTGTAGACGAATCGCTGGTTCTCCACGATCTCGAGCACTTCACCGACGAACCACATCTGCATCGGTCCGTTGGGGGTCTCCATCTCCATGCAGACCTTGCGCTTGCCTCCGACCTGCAGGTCGAGCTCGGACGTGGAGATGGTGGCGCCCATCGGACCGTACCAGGAGCCGAAGTGCTCGCCGCTGGTCCACATCTGCCAGACGAGGCTGGCCGGTGCGGCGAAGGTGCGTTCGATTTCGACCCATTCGGGTGCGTTGTTGCTGTCACTCATGTGTGTCCCTCCCGGGCGCTTGTTGCAGTTGATGAAGGTAGGCGTCCATGCGATCGAAGCTCGCCTCCCAGACCTCGCGGATCTGTTCAGCCCACTGCTCGATCTGGTCGAGCGGCGTGGTGTTGAGCGTGCATGGGCGATACTGCGCCCGCTGACCCTGCTCGATGAGTCCCGCACGTTCCAACACGCGAATGTGGCGGGAGATGGCCGGCAGGGTCATGTCGAAGGGTTCGGCGAGCTCCTTCAC
>CALBVR010000123.1 GCA_937969565.1 uncultured Acidimicrobiales bacterium
CCGCTCCGACTGCTGGACGCTGCGTGGCTGGGTGATCAGACGATCCTGGTGTTGGAGCCGAGGCGGGTCGCCGCTCGGGCGGTCGCTCGTCGAATGGCGTCGTTGCTCGGTGAGTCGGTGGGAGACACGGTCGGTTGGCGAACGCGGGACGACACCCGCGTCGGTCCGAACACACGAATCGAAGTGATCACGGAAGGCATCCTCACGCGACGACTGCAGCGGGACCCCACCCTTCCGGGTGTGGGCGTTGTGATCTTCGACGAGTTCCACGAGCGAAGCGTGCACGCCGACCTGGGCTTGGCGCTGACCCTGGAGGTTCGGGAGGAGATCCGTCCGGAGCTGCGCGTGTTGGTCATGTCGGCGACGATCGATGCTGCTGCGGTCGCCGACCTGCTTGGGGGCGAGGCTCCCGCGCCGGTCATCGAATGCGCCGGGCGGACGCATCCGGTCGATGTCATCTGGAGGCCGAGGGGCAAACGAGACAAGCTCGAACCGGCGGTCGTCGGGGCGGTTCGCGAGGCGCTGGAGCACCCCGGCGACGTGCTCGTCTTTCTCCCGGGCGTCGGCGAGATCACGCGGACGGTCCGTGAGCTGCAGGGTCGGATCGATGCCGAGGTTCGGCCGTTGTACGGCGCGCTCTCTTCGAACGAACAGGACGAGGCACTGCAGACGATCCCCGGGCGTCGTCGAGTCGTCGTTTCGACAGACGTCGCCGAGACGTCGTTGACGGTGGACGGCATCGGCTCGGTGGTGGACAGCGGCCTCGCCCGGCGCCCGTCGTACGATCCCTCCACCGGCCTGTCGAAACTGGTGACGATCGACCATTCGCAGTCGTCGGCGGCCCAGCGTGCCGGTCGTGCCGGCCGCCTTGGTCCCGGTGTCGCAATTCGGCTCTGGTCGAAGATGGAACACGCGGCCCGCCGCAAGCACGATGCGCCGGAGATCTCCCAGATCGACATGGCGTCGGTGCTGTTGGAAGCGCTTGCGTGGGGCGTCGATGGGCCGTCGGGGCTTCGGCTGCTGGACCAGCCGTCGGCCAAGGCGGTCGAGGAGGCGACCGACGTGCTCCGCATGCTCGGCGCGGTGGACGACGACGGCCGCATCACTTCGGACGGCCGGGCGATGCTCGCACTGCCGCTCCATCCGCGCCTTGCGGCCATGGTGGCTGCGGTCGGGGACGGCCCGTTGGCGTGGCCGGCGTGCGTGCTGGCGACGCTGATGACCGAACGGGACGTGCTTCGCGGCCGGCCGAGCGAACGTCCGGTGGATCTGTGGAGCCGGGTGCAGCTGGTGGTCGACGGCCACGCACCCGGAGTCGACGAGGATCGTACCGCGGTTCGGATGGTGCGATCCCGGGCCAAGGATCTGCTGCGACGCGTTGGCGGGTCGGAAGGCTCCATCGCCCCGGACGATCTGGGTCGATCGTTGTCGCTCGCCTATCCGGATCGGATCGCGCAGAAGAGAGCGGGCCAGGGTGGCCGCTTTCGGATGCGCAACGGGATGGGAGCGTCGGTGGATCGGTCGGATCCGCTTGCCCACGAAGAGATGCTGGTGATTGCCGAGGTGACGGGCGACAAGCGGAACGTCGCCATCCGGCGCGCCGCGGGTATCGATCGACTCGACGTGGAGCTCGGGTGGGCGGCCGACATGGAGGAACGGCAGTTCTTCGGCTGGGACGAGGAGCGAGACGACCTGCTGGAGCGGGTCGAGCGCCGGTTGGGCGCGCTGGACTTCGGAACCCACGAGCGTCGACCGGAGCCGTCGGAGCGAACGACAGAGGCGCTCGTCGAACGGATCGTGGACACGAAGCTCGAGGTGCTCCGGTGGAGCGAGGCCGCCCGGATGCTCCAGGCGCGGGCTGCGCTCGTGAGCGCTCACGACCCTGCGCTTCTCGACGTCGAGTTGTCCGACGATGCGCTGATCGAAGCGGCCGGGGAGGTCTTCGGCAGCCGGCTGCACGGGGCCACATCGCGCGCCGACGTCAAGGCCCTGGACCTGGTGGAGATCCTCCGGACGAGACTCGGTTGGGACGCAGCGCAACGGCTCGACTCGTTGGTGCCCGTTTCCCTCACGCTTCCCCGTGGCCGAACCGTGCGAATCGACTATCTGGGAGAGGCGCCCAAGGTGTCGGTTCGGGCGCAGGATGCCTACGGGTTGGATGTGACGCCGACGGTCGTCAACGGAACCGTCCCCATCGCGTTCGAGTTGTTGTCGCCGGCCAGTCGGCCGATCCAGATCACGTCGGATCTGGCCGCGTTCTGGGCCGGCAGTTGGGCGGAGGTTCGCAAGGAGATGGCGGGGCGATATCCCAAGCACGACTGGCCCCACGACCCGTCGACGGCCTGACGCTCCCGATCTTCGTGACGGCGGTTCGGGTCTGTTAAAACCTTGGTCATGAACGTTGCCGTCGTGTACGAATCCAGAACGGGAACCACGCAGCAGGCCGCTCGCCTCGTCGCCGGGGGCCTGAGGAGCGCGGGTGCCGACGTGTCGCTCGCCCCGATCGATGACCTCGATTTCGCCGAGCTCGCGCAGGCCGATCTGATCGTCGTCGGTACGTGGACGGATGGTCTGTTCTTCTTCGGTCAGCGGCCGGGCGGTGCCGGCAAGATCGCCGGCAATCTGCCCGACATCTGGGACAAGCGCACCTGGTCGTTCGTGACGTATGCGAAGAACCCGGGTCGAAGCCACGAGAAGCTCGGCGAGCTCCTCGAGGCGAAGGGCGCCCGCTCGATCGGCGCCGCCGCCATGCACCGGCATCGTCTGCAGGAAGACGCCACATCGTTGGTCGACGACATCATCGACCATTTCGCCGCGGCCTGAGCGGCCCCGGTTCAGTTCACGACGATCGACCGGGCGAACCGCTCTTCACCGTCGTCGATGTCGATCAGGCGGTAGGTCCGGCCGCGGGTCTTTCGCGTGTCGGAGTCGATTTCGAGGGGTCCGGACGGGGCCGGGAACTCGACGTCGAGCAGCGCGTCGTTGAGCCGCTGCGAGCCGACCGAGCCGGTGGCGTCGGCGGCGAGGGTCAGCGTGGCGACGGTGTCGAGCACGATGGCGTCGTCGGACGCGCCGTCGCCGACGAACGCGTCGACGAGTTGGTCGGGATCGTCTCCGTGCCGGCTCGCGGTGGCCACGAGGTGCACGTCATCGAGGTCGCCCCAGTCCTCATCGTCGGCGAACCAGGGGACCACGATCGGCTGGTCGAGTCCGCTGGCCCGGAGTTCGGTGATCAGCGGGCCGATCGTGCCGGGTAGGGCGCACACGGCGAGCACGTCGGCGTCGGTGGCCGGAGCGGAGACCTCGATCGAGACGTCTGCGACCGGGTCGAGGATGCCGGTGAACGTCGTCGAGGAGATGATGGATCCGCCACGACGGACGAACGAGTCCTCGAAGTTGCCGCAGACTTCGGCGACGTCGCGGAGCAGATCCGACGAGACCGTTGCTGCGGCGGAGAAGTCCTCCTGACGCGCCCATGTCGACATCGCCTCGTGGACGTGGTCGAGGTTGGCCAGATCGGCGAACAGCGGTGAGCGGGGCACATCGGGGTGGGGGAGGGTGGCGCACCCGGTCACGGTCAGCAACGAGCGCTCCGCAGAGGCCTCGGCGATGAGTGGGACGGACGCCGTGTCGCAGGTGGTCAGCAGCACGGTCACGCCCAACTCGGTGAGCAGGTCGAGGGCGCCGGGTATGTCGTCGGCTTCGTCGATCGTGGCGACTTCAAGTTGGAGGTCGTGGCCGCCGTCGACGAGGGCAGCTGCTTCGCGTACCCGGTCGAGCAGCCGAGTGTCCCGATCGACGCTCGGGCTGTTCTGATCGATGACCGCGCCGACGCGGAGGACAGGCCGGCCCGATCGGCCGGAGTCGACGGCGGACTCCACCGCAATGGGGTCGCCGATCGATTCGGCGTCTTCGGTGCAGGCGGTGAGCGCCACCGCGGCGGCCAGGACCGCCGCAGTGCGACTCAGCACGTTGCGGGTCCGCCGTCGGCGGGTGCCGGTCGGTGGAGCACCGCGTCGGTGATCGAGATGCGAAGGGTCTCGTCGACGATGGAACCGGTGCCATCGGCGATCAGGCTGAAGTCTTCGGCGGAGACCGCGGGCCACAGGAGTGAGAGCGGACCGTCGTCTTCGACGTGGGAGATGATCCCCCGGCCGAAGCCGGTGCAGATCGCCGTCGTTCCGGTTGGGGCGGTCTCGATCTCCGTGTGGACGTGGTTGACCCGGGCGGAGCCGTTGCGGCCCGCGTAGAGCAGGTACGGCCGGTTTCCTCGTGGGGTTGCCTCGGTGGCGAGATCGGCGGGGTCGACGCGGTGGCTCATGCTGCCCATTTTGCCTGACGTGGGCGCGATGCGCGAGGGCGGATCGTGAGGAATGCCGTGGATCTGACGCGAAGTGACTGTTGTCTCACGTTGGGTGCCGTTTTCACGTTTCGTTCGTATTCATGCCAGAATTCCCACGCCATGTGATCGGGAGAAATTCCCTGTTTGAAATTCGACCGGTCACGGTGAAATACTGACGGGGAAATTCAACGCAGGCAGGGCGTTGAAGGACTCTGAATGGCAATCGGCGGATCAGGTCAGTGGGCAACAGGTGAGATTTGAGGGCGAACTGCCCCGGGGCAACAACCGTAGAGGTGGTCCCGGCTGGTGGATGGACAACGCAGGGTGTTGGAGGGCTCCGGAGGAATGGCCGGAGGATGACCCTCCCCTTCCCGGTTGGCGCCGCGACGCCTCGGGCCGCTGGTCGGCCCCGAACGATGGCACCGCCGCGCAGTCGTCGGAAACTCGTTGGGATCGCCACGAACCCGCCACGACGTCGACCGCAGTCGCGGTCGTCGATCCACCCGACGCCGGCACCTCACGTCGGTCCCGTCAGGCGCGGGCGGACCGCCGCGCCATGTTCCTGGTTGCTGGAGCGATCGGCGCGGCACTGCTTCTGCTCGCCGGCGCCCTGATCCTCATCACCCAGGCCGGAGCGAGCCCGGATCCCGACGCCACAGAGGTCGCCGGACCGTCCGTCATCTACGCAGCCGAAACCGAAGCCGATTTCCTCGCGCTGCGCGAAGAGGCCGCGGCGAAGCGGCCTGAGCAGGCCACCGCTCGGCTCGCCGCTCTTCAGCCGATCCCCGACGTTCCCGACCCGGCTCCCCTGTTCGACGCTGCCGAGTGGTCGGCGCCCGACACGGGTTGTCTGAGCCAGAGCGAGCTCGTGCTCCTCGAACGCTCCGCCATCGACGTGCAGTTCGCCGACACCCTGGACTGCGTGCCCGCGTCCGGCAGCTGGACCGACCCCTACCTCGGTCGCACGATTCGACGGACGATCGATGCCGAGGTGGTGCTGCACATCAGCGCCGAATTGGTGTGGGCCTCCGGCGGGTTCGCCTGGACGCCCGAGACTCGTACGGCCTACGTGACCGACACAGCCCATCCGGCCGTCTACCAGGTCGTCTCCGCCGGCGCCGGACACAACCCTCGGGCGCAGGGGCCGGCAGCGTGGCGGCCCGCCAACGAGTCCACATGGTGTGCCTACGCCGTGGACTGGGTGGACGTGCTGCATCGCTGGAATCTCGGCGTGAGCGATGCCGATCGGGCGGCGCTGGGCGAGATGCTCGGCAGCTGTGACTCGCCCACGAGCAACGGTGCCAACCCGCGAACCACCAGCTTGCAGGAGCCCGCGCCGCCGGCGATCGCCTTGCGGACCGAATAGCCCGTCGATTCCCGAGCGGGTTGCATCAGCCCTGCCGCGCCGCCGATTAGGTTGGAGCCAATGACCACCACCGAGCGTCGTCGACTGGCCGACGACCACCAAGCCTGGACTGCGTGGGGGCCGTATCTCGCCGAGCGGGCGTGGGGTACCGTTCGCGAGGACTACAGCGCCAACGGCGATGCGTGGAACGCGTTCCCCTACGAACACTCGCATCTTCGTGCCTATCGATGGAACGAGGACGGGCTCGCCGGCTTCTCCGATCGGGACCAGCGCTGGTGTCTCTCGCTGGCGCTGTGGAACGGTCGGGACGATCACCTCAAGGAACGGCTCTACGGCCTCAACGGGCATCAGGGCAATCACGCCGAGGATCCGAAGGAGGAGTGGTGGTACCTGGATGCGACGCCGAGCCACTCCTGGGGTCGAATCGCGTACGCCTATCCCCAGCAGGCATTTCCCTATGACGACCTGATCGCTGAGAACGCCCGCCGCGGGTATGCCGATCGTGAATATGAGCTGCTCGACACCGGAATCTTCGACCATGGGTGGTGGGACGTTCACGTCGACCACGCGAAGGCGGACACCGACGATCTGTGCGTCCGCGTCACCGTTACGAACCGGGGACCGGAACGAGACACCGTCCACGTGGTGCCGACCTTCTGGTTCCGGAATCGATGGTCGTGGGGACGCGAGACGGACCCGAAGCCCGAGGTCCGTGCGGCCGCCGAACACGATGGACTGATCGTCGAGGAAGTTCGAACGGGCACCCTGCACCTCAACTGCAGCCCCGGTGCGGAACGGTTGTTCTGCGAGAACGAGACCAACCACGCCGCCCTCGACGGATCGCAGCCCACCGGGCCGTATCCGAAGAATGGCATCGGCAGCCACATCGTCGACGGCGAAGCCACCGTCAACCCCGCCGGGCACGGGACGAAGAGCGGTCTCTGGTACCGGTTCGAGCTCGATCCCGGCGAGTCCGCGGAGGTCCGCCTGCGACTTGCTCCTTCGGTGCAATCGCTCGATGAGGACTTCGTCGAGACGATGGCCGCCCGCGAACAGGACGCCGACGAGTTCTACGACGACATGCTTCCCGACGGGCTGGACGCAGACCGGGCACTGATGGCCCGCCGCGCGCTTGCCGGCATGCTCTTTTCGAAGCAGTGGTATCACTTCGACGTCGAGCAGTGGTTGGAGGGCGACCCGGCAGCACCGGCACCTCCGCCGGCCTCTCGGTGGAACGGCCGCAACATCAATTGGCGCCACCTGAACAACGCTGATGTGATCCCGATGCCGGACACGTGGGAGTACCCCTGGTACGCCGCCTGGGACACGGCATTTCACTGCCTGCCGCTCTCGTTGCTCGATCCGGCCTTCGCGAAGGCGCAGCTCCATCTGCTGGGCCGCGAGTGGTACCAGCACCCGAACGGCCAGCTTCCGGCATACGAGTGGAGCTTCAGTGACGTCAACCCGCCGGTGCACGCCTGGGCGGCGCTGCGGGTGTTCGAGTTGGACGGCGGCTGGGACACGCACTTCCTCGAGCGGGTGCTGCACAAGCTGCTTTTGAACTTCACCTGGTGGGTGAATCGTCGGGACCTCGACGGCAACAATCTGTTCGACGGTGGTTTCCTCGGTCTGGACAACATCGGTCCGTTCAACCGGTCGGAAGGGTTGGGCAAGGGGCGTCTCGAGCAGGCGGATGCCACCGCGTGGATGGCCATGTACAGCCTCGACCTTCTCGACATGTCCCTGCGGCTCACGTCGGAACGACCGGCATATGAAGACCTCGCCACGAA
>CALBVR010000124.1 GCA_937969565.1 uncultured Acidimicrobiales bacterium
ACTGTCGGTTCGCAACGATGTTCCTGATCTGTGACGGATCGAAGACCGCAGCCTTCGACGCAAAGGGTCCATCCTCACCTAGACGATCGGCGATGAGGCCGCCGGCCAACGTGAGCACCGAGATGGTGAGGAGCAGCAGCCGCCAGTCCAGCTCACCGATCGAGTTCAGCAGGTGCGGAAGTGCCGATCCGACGGTGAGCGCGCCGATCATCACGCCGAGTGCGTACCCGCGGCCGACCCGATACCAGCTCGACATCGCCTTCAGGGCGGGCGGGTACACGCCTGCCAATGCAGCGCCGGTCACGATCCGCCCAACCAGAGCGCCGCCGAACCCGTCGACCACCACGATCGACGCATTCGCAAGCGCCGCCAATCCGGCCCCCAGCAACAACAACCGACGAGGCGGAATCCGATCCGCAAGCCCGAGCGCCGACGAAGCGACCGCACCGATGACAAATCCCAACTGCACGGCAATCGTGAGCCAACTCGACTCGGCTCCGGACAGATTCCACCGATCCCGCAGCTGGCCGAGCACGGCGGCGGTCGAGAACCACGGCGACATTGCGAAGACCAACGCGACGGCCAGCACCATGAGCTGTCGGCGTTGCTGGGCGTCGTCCACGGTCGGGGAACCGTGCGGACGGGCGCCGAAATTCCTCGTCATCCGCCTCGTCGACGTTCCGCCAGCAACTTGCGCTGCTCGAGAGACGCGTCGCGAACGCCGAACGAGTTGAAGTCGAGCACCATGGGCACATGGGCCTCGCTCCTTGCGCCACCCACCCACTCGTCCACCGAGCCCAGCTGCACATTCCTCAACGACGGAAGCCACGACTTCGGGATGAAGCAGTAGTCGGTGTGATGCTCGACCCGACCGAGCTCCGGGTCCTGCCGGAACCGGGTCGGCGCCTCCCGCGGATCACCGTGCTCGAGTCCCGTGAAGGCGTGGTAGGCGCTCACGTAGCCGGCGGCGTCCAACACGGCGACTTGCTCGAGCATGTCGTGGTTGGGGTCGTTGCGGTGAAAGACCGGGTTGTTGTTGAAGTCTCCGGCGATCACCGTCGGCCCCTCGAGGAAGCGGCGATAGAGCGTCATCGCCTGCATCGGCTGGCTCGCCATCGGCTTGGACTTGAACTTCACCTGCGCCCGATCGTTCAACGCCCACACGGCCAGAACCTGATGGCTGACCGGACCACTCACCTGCACAGGAGCGATCCACTCCAAGCGCTGATCCCAACGGGCAGCATCGAGCTTGGCGTGCGACGGAGCAAAGCTCATCACTCCCAGACCTCGCTGAGAA
Source organism: uncultured Acidimicrobiales bacterium (assembly GCA_937969565.1). Classification (GTDB taxonomy): domain Bacteria; phylum Actinomycetota; class Acidimicrobiia; order Acidimicrobiales; family SHLQ01; genus SHLQ01. Next base: position 1,298 of record CALBVR010000124.1, read on the forward strand.
AAGCGGCCGACCCACGCCATCGACGTGTGCGCCGTCCGACCGTTCTTCAGCAGCCGTACCTCGCTACCGGCCCGCGCGGCGATGACGAGGTTCGCCTGCAGCGCCTCGATGCGCGGATACTTCCGCTCGATCGACGGGCCGACCGTCCACACGACGATGCGGTAGGTGTCTTCTTCTGGCGGCTCGATGTCGATGTCGACGGACACGGCGACACCCTATGCGATCAGGCCTCGCGCGTTGTGAGGTTGGCGAAGCACATCTCGTCGTTCGTGCCGTCCGCCCACAGGATCCACGCCGGCTCCAGATCGGCCCGCCGCAGGGATCGGTCCCAACCACACTCGAGCGTGATCACATCATTCGCGTCGAGAACGATCGAGTCGGCTGGCTCGTAGTTGTACTGCCAATCGAAATCCCACACGGGAATGTCGACCAGGACGAGTTCCTCCGGCGTTCCCTTGTTGAGCGTCATTCGCGTCCACGCACCGATCTCGTGCATGTGGAGAAGAATGGACTGAATCTCTCCGCTCGCACCCACCATGGCCGCCGGGATCGAACAGCTGGACTCCGCCACGCCATCGGTGAAGTGCGCGAAGTCCTCCGGCGTCACCCGACAGATCCGATTGAACCGATCTGCCTGCACACCGTCGGCACCGAATCGGGTCAGGGCGTCGGCGTGGGCCGCATCCCGGTCGCACAGCGGACCGGACTCCCACGACGCACACGGAATCTCGGCCGGAGCGAAGAACTGGGTGATGACCAGCTCTTCAAGATCGACGTCCGGCCCCTCGACATTCATCGAAAACGCAGAGTTGTCCGCCGGAGCGTCGCCTTCGTAGTGGTAGTGGATCTGTACGACCACGAAGCCACCAGGCGGAACCCACAGGCCTGTTCCGTCCGGGAACACCGTTGGATCCTGACCCGGCGCCCATCCGAGGAAAATGTCGCTCTCGCCGAGACCTGAAGCGCCGTAGCACTCCCAACCGGAGCGGCCGTCCTCGCCGTCTCGCTGTACGGCCCGGGACCGTTCGCTGTCCGGAAGGAGATAGCCGATCGCATGATGGACGACCGCTTCCTGATCCGGCAGAAATTCGTAGCTGGTGATCCAACCGCCGTCGGGCAGTTCCGGATCGTAGATCTGGCAGCGATAGTCGTCGGTCACGTTCGGGTCGCCGGTGTAGGGCTGTGGCGGTTCGATGACGAGGTCCGGGTTTGCGAGCCCGACCACC
>CALBVR010000125.1 GCA_937969565.1 uncultured Acidimicrobiales bacterium
AAACAGGCTCAACAGCGCATAGAACCCGATCTCGGCGGCCAAACCGCTGACCCGATCGTCGTGCCACTGGCGATACAGGTAGTGGACGAGTCGCCACGGGCTCTGCGCGCCAGCCCCAGGCTCCACGGGCGGTTGTTCATCCGATTCCATCAGCCCTCAAGCATGACCGCTCCGTCGACGGCAGCGGCGAACCCTCTGGATTCGATCAGCGAGCGAGTGGGAAGCGTCGGCGCTGCCCGGCGACTGCAGCCGGCTCGCGGTGTTGATGTTCGTCGAGCACCTCGGTGAGGTCGATGTCGCCATCGAGGTCGACGACGGCATCGTCGGAGAGTTGCACCACGAGCGTTTCGGCGGCGCGCTCGTCCTCGGGCACGACGAAGGTGATGTGCAGGGGGGCGCGGGTGGCATTGAGGCGTCGCGTGTACTGGCGGGTGGTCGTGGCCATCCGTGCGTGGATCACGAGTGGCGCCTCGATCGGCCCATTTGCCGTGACGTAGTCGTGGGAGGCCACGAGCGTGCTGACACCGTCGCTGGCGAAGGAGCGGATCGCCTCGCCCTTGTCACCGGATTCACCGACGATCGTTGGCATGCCTGACAAGGCCAGACGTTCACCGATGTCACGGGCGGTTGCGTCGGTCCGGGCGATGACCACAATTTGTCGAACCGATGTCGCTGCTTGAAGGATCACGGCCTCACGGGCGGCACGATCCACTCGTTGGAAGTACCCGCCAGGGTGTACGTGTTGCAGCGTCATTGAGAGCATTCCAGAACGTTCCGCCGTCAGGGCTCGTGTCGGGGGGTGTCAGTCGAGCCGACACCACCGTAACACAATGCGTCACACTATGACAGAACGGTTACGGGCGCGCCCAGTGGGACATGTTGGGCCAGGACGGCAATGACATCGTTCGGTACCCGGACGCAGCCGTTCGTGATCGCCTCGCCGAGCTGGTCCGGCCGGTTCGTTCCGTGCACGGCGATCACCGGGAGTCCGCCGCTGAAGGTCTCGAACGCCTCCGAGTAGCTGGACAGCACCAGCGCCCAGGGGCCGAGCCACGCCTCGGATTCGGGATTGCGACGCTTCGCGGCGACATAGAACGTGCCGAGCGGCGTCGGCGACTCCTCTGCGCCGATCACGGCACCCGAGTCGACGAGCACCGTGTCACCGTCGTAGACGGTCACCCGGCTCTCGGAGAGCACGACCTCGGCCCACACACGGGTCGACGTGAGGTCGTAGTCCTCGGTCCGGATCCAGCCCTCCCTGCCGTTGGGACGAAGCGGGATCTGCACCTTCACCCAGGCGTCGCCGGGCTCGCCATCGGTCACCATGACCGTCAACGGACCACCGAACTGGTGCGGGTTGGGCACGAGGAACGGGAGCGAGATCTTCTGGCCGCCAGGAGCATCGTGGACGTCGAGGTGCTCCACATCGTCGTGGGCGGTGGCGATCCAGGTCAGATGTGGGTCGGGGGCCGCCGTCGTGCTCGGCGCCACCGTGGTGCTCGCGGGCACGCTCGTGCTCGTGGGAACGGGGTTTGCGGCGGCTTCGTCTGTGGCCGGCAATGTGTCCAGCCCGAGCCCGATGTCGGCCTCGGACGCAGGTGCGGCCACCCCTCCCCCGCAGGCCGCGACAAGGAGCGATGCCGTCACGATCATCGTCACCAGGCGCTGCCCCGTTTGCTGCACCTGCGCAACTCTAGGGGTCGGACGCACGGTCGCCCAGACGGGCTCCGAGCGTTTGCTGCGTCGTCAGGCGATGACGGTGACGGGGGCGCCGAGCGGCACGTGCTCTGCGAGGAAACGAACGGCTTGGTCGGGGATGCGGATGCACCCGTTCGAACCGACGCTCGGATCGTGCTCCTGTCCATCGGAAAGGGTCACGTGGATCGCGATCACCGGGAGCCCACCGCTGAACGTCTCGAAGGCCTCGCTGAATGCCGTGAGTGCCACGGCCGGAGCGCCGAAGTAGTCATCGAGGACGGCCGAAACCGCGAACGTTCCGAGCGGTGTCGGGCTCTCCGCCGCACCGACGACCGCCGCCGACTCGGCGATCAGTTCGTCGCCGTCCCAGGCTCGAATCTGCTGGGACGTGAGATCGATCTCGGCATGCACCCGCGTCGAGGTGATCACGTAGCCGTCGGTGCGGATCCAGCCCTCCTGCAGGTTCGGCCGGATTGGAAGTTGCACCTTCACCCATTCGTCGCCGGGTTGTCCCTCGGTGATCATCAACGTGAGCGGCGTCCCGAACTGGTGTGGGTTGGGGACGAGGAACGGCAGCGAGATCTGTGTGCCGTCCGGTTCCGTGTGCGCCACCAGCTTGGTGATGTTGTCCTTCGCCGTCGCAATCCACGTGAGGTGCGGGTCTTCGGGGATCGTCGTTGTCGTCGTGGTGGGCGCTGCAGTGGTGGTGGGCGCCAGCGTGGTCGTGGGCGCAACCGTTGTGGTGGTCGCTACGTCGTCGGCCAACGCCAGCTGTGCGGGTTCGGGTGCTGCAGTCGTCGCCGCGTCTCCGCCGCAGGCAAGCAACAGAAGCGATGCCAGCAGCAGCATGGCGACGCCACGCAACGGTCGGCCGGCGCGAGCGGGGCCCAGAGCGGTCGGATTCTCGAACACGCTTCTTCATCGGCACGAAAATGGGCGCTCGTGAGCGCGGCGCGCCCTAGGTGTACTCGGCGGCAAGGTTGGTGACAGGTCCCTGAGCGTGTGAAGACCTCCGGGCAGTGTGGAGTTTGCCGCTTCACACAATCCAGGAGGTCTTCGTGTCTCACCGTAACGCCCGCCTCACGCCTCGGGGTCGACGACTACTCGTCGAGCGTGTCCGTGAACA
>CALBVR010000126.1 GCA_937969565.1 uncultured Acidimicrobiales bacterium
GAGCGGTTCTCCGGCCGCGGTGTTTCCGGTGGCCTCGTTGCCCACGACGGCAATGCTGGTTGTGGGCGACATGCTCCCGTCGAACTCGGGGAAGTCCACGATCACGATGCCTCCGGGTCCGGGAGTCGTTTCAGCGCTTCCGTTGTTGTTGGCCACGTTGTTCCGGATCACCACGTTGTCGACGCCGGCAGCGACGATGCCGGCGAGCCCGATCGTGACATCGGGGCCGAATGGGCAGGTGCGGTCATTGGCCGAGGCGGTGTTTGCCACGATCCGAATGTTCTCGCCGGGGAAGTCCTCAGCTCGCACACCGTTGCCGCCATCGTTGGCCTCGGTCACCGAAATGCCGAAGCAGTTCCCGGACACGGAGTTCTTCCGAACGACCACATTCGAGGTATCGCCAAGAGCAATGCCGTCACGGACGTTGTCGTTCGACGTGTTGTTCCGGATGTGCCCGTTGGTCGAGGCGAAGACACCCATGCCTGGACAGCCGCCGTCCACCCCGTTCCCGCTTCCGGACACCTCGTTCTTCACGACGGCGAACCCGGTCGAGAAGATGACGAAGATGCCACCGCATCCGGCGTCCGCGATCGTGTTCTTTCGGATGTTGACGTTGTTCACGAAGACCGTGGCAATGCCATCGCCGTCCCCGCCGATGACATCGAACCCTCGCATCGTGAAGCCGTCGAGGTAGTCGGCGGCCGCGGGTGGTCCTTCAGAGACCGGCGTGACACACACGATCGGCGCTGGGGCGGTCGGATCCGGACTGCACGGGGTCGGGCCCGGGTCGGCCTCGGGGCGAAGCGTTGCGTTGCGCCCGATGAGCGTGATGCCGTCCTTGTTGACCCACACATTCTCGGTGTGGTCGCCGCGTACGACGATCGTCGCCCCGGGTTCTGCTGCATCGATGGCGGCCTGGATCGACTCGCCTTCTCCGACGACGAATCGTTGCCCTTCCGCAGCGCCCGCCGGTCCGGCCGTCGCCAGCAGCACTGCGAGCAGTGAGAACACGAGCGACAGCGCGATCGGCATTCCGCCGCGTCGTTTCGCCCTGCGCTTCTCCCCCGCTCCCTGACGGACCGTGTCCCATTCTTGTGTCTTCATCACATTTCCTCCCGTAGTTGGTGGGAGGAAATTCGTGGACCGCACTTACAAACGACTTGCATCCTGGTTAAGTCCTGCGGGCATTGGGCGTGAAACCGTTGCGAGAAGGGGGAATCAGGAAGCCTTGGCGTCGATGAGATCTTGGACCCGGGCGCGGATTCTGGCGACTTGCTCGGCCGCAACGATGGGGTCGTCCTCCTCGATGTCGTCGGGGTCCCAGTGCATGTTGTCGATGTAGGACGCCCACATTCCTCGACTGAGGTCGTTGCCACGCCAGCCGTTGTCACCCCCGCAGGCATCTCGCGTGTTGAAGACACTTGTGTCCTGGGTGTGTGAGTAGGGGACGATGTGATCGCCCTGCAACCAATGAAATGGGGCGTCGCACACCGGGTTCGAACACTTGCCGTTGGTTGCTGCCGACGAAACATCCCGCATCCATTCGGGTATCTGCCGACTGTCGTAGGAGGCATTGATCGGCCGGCCCCTCGCGGAGTAGACGATTCTTCGAAAGGTTGCCGTGACCGAAGCCGCAAACCCGTAGAGCGGGTGGATCTGTGTGCCGTCGATGAGTTGGCACTTCTTGTCGATGTGGCTGCCGTCGATCTCGGGGAACCGGTTTCGGGCCGGGTCTTCGAGCCACGCCAGCGTGGACTCGTACACTTTCTGGCTCATCACGATGTTCACTCGTGGCCGAGCAAACGAACCGTCTGGGCGAGCATCGCCACGACCCACGAGGTTCAGCAGTGCCACCAACGTGCGGCGGCGCATGCTCGATACCGAACCAGCCTCCCGCTCGGCATTCCGCAGCTTGGAAGCTTCCGCCTCGATGGCGGTCCGCAATGCGGCGGTCTGCAATGGGTCCAAAATTCCGGAGATCTTCGAGCATCCGCCCGGCAATGGCGTGATCGACATGCCAACGGCGGCGAGATGGGATTTGGGTTCCGCTCCATCGGGGTCGGCGCCCAGGAGCCATCGGTCGAGTACTTCATCGATGTCGCGGAACTGGCAGCTTGTGAACCAGCGAACGAACTTGGCCTGGTCGGCCCGCATCTGATGGTGGATACGGGGATTGTCGGCCAAACGCAGCTTCTGGAGGTGTGCGGTCGACAGCTCGCCGGCACGGTATGCGTCAGCGAAGGTTGGAAAGTCCTCGAGCCACTTGCCGAGCCGCGCCTGTGCCCGGAATTCAGCCGGGTCCTGCAGTGTGCGGGCCGCCACATGGTTGGCCGCGTTGCGCTGATCGTTCAACCGGCCAACATCCACCTGTTCGGCGGCGTGCAAGGCCTCCATCCGCAATGCATCGACTCGCGCTGCGACAACCGAGAGCGCGACCGCACGATCGGACAACTCCTCGGCGGAGAGACAGGACAGGGGTATGTGAAAGCAGTCGGCAACAGCCGCCTCCAGCGCCGCCACATCGGCACCCGCTTGTTTCACTCCCCCGATCGCCATACGCACACTGTATCGAACATTTGTTCGATTCGCAAGCCGTGGCGAGAACTTTCGGGAGTGCCTCAGCGCACGGAGAGCTCGATGGCGCAGGCGTCGAGATCGACGCTGAGCAGCCCGATGTGGGCCATGAACTGGTCCTGGTCGAACAGCTCGGTGCCACGGAAGTCATCGGCAATCCGGAAGTGCAGCCGAGTCCCCACATCGAGGGACGCCTGCATGGCCACCGGCGCGCTCGGTGCTCCCCGCTCGTACGTCTGCGCCCAGCAGATGTCGCCGACGACGGTCTCGATGCTGGCGCTCGCCGCAAGAGCGTTGATCGCCGCCAAACCTGCGCCGCACAGCTCGTGCTTGAGCTGCTCGTGCTCCTTGGCGTCGCGGCACGCGAAGAGTTCGGTCATCATCCGTTCGATGTACCGTTCGCCGTCCGGCCGATCCGAGAGCCGCACTCCCCCGCCATCGTCCTCGACCGAGAAGGACCATCCGTCGACGGTGACTTGAATGCGGGTGGTCGAACCGCAGTGCGCGTCGGCCAGAGCGAGGCACATCGCGCCGAACACATACTGGTTCATCAGGTTCTGGCCGAGGTCGAAGTACATCTCGGGACGCCGGCGAACAGCCTCGAGCGTTGACAGGGATTCCATGGTTCATGTTGGCCGACTGGCTTCCGACCTCGGTGGCTTTCCCTGCGGCAGACTTGGCTCATGAGGTTCACCAAGCCGTTCTGGACGGGCATCGAGGACGGGTCGATCACGGTTGCGTTTCGCGGTTGGACGCGGCCGACCGTGGTCGTCGGGCGCCCGTATCGAACCGGTGGCGGGCGGATCGAGGTGGTTTCGGTGGATGAGGTCGAACCGTCGTCGGTGACGGAGGCCGACGCTCGAGCGGCCGGCCACGAATCGGCCGTTGACGCGCTCGCGCAGGTCCGGACCGACGAAGGACGCACCCTGTGGCGGGTGGAGTTCCGGCGGCTCGACGAACCTGATCCCCGGGAGGCGCTCGCCAACACCAGCGAGCTCACCGAAGAGGACCTCGCCGATCTGGGCAAGCGGCTTGGGCGGCTCGATGCCGCGTCGAAGCACGGCGAGTGGACCGAGGCCTACCTTCGCCTCGTGGCCGAGCACCCGGCCCGTCGAGCACCCGACCTGGCCGAGATGGTCGACCGGGAGACGCAGCCGTTCAAGCTCGATATCCGGAAGCTGAAGAACCTGGGCCTCACCACGAGCCTCAAGATCGGCTACGAAGTTTCCCCCAGAGGACGAGCCTGGCTGGAGGCCCTCGACGCC
>CALBVR010000127.1 GCA_937969565.1 uncultured Acidimicrobiales bacterium
CTGGGCGAAGAGGTGCGAGACCCGGCCGTCACGATTCCCAAGGCCATCCCCCGGGCTCTCTTGGGCGTCCTCCTGCTGTACGCCCTGATTGCGGTGTCAGCCCTTGCGACCATCGACACCGATGTGCTTGCGGCCACCGACGCCCCGCTGCGGCCGGTGGTCGACTCGGGTCTGAGCGGGCTCGGCCCCGTGGTCCGAATCGGCGCCGGCATCGCCGCCCTCGGCGTGCTCCTCAACCTCATCCCCGGCGTCTCCCGCACGAGTCTCGCCATGGCTCGCCGACGCGAACTCCCCGCATTCTTCGCCCACGTGGACACCGCCCGGTCGCTTCCGCTGCGGGCCGAACTCACGGTTGCATCCATCGTGATCCTGCTCGTGCTCGTGACGGACCTCCGCAGCGCAATCGCCCTCTCCGGCGTCGCCGTCCTGACGTACTACGCGCTCACCAACGCGTCGGTTCTTGCGCTCTCCCCCGAACAACGCCGTTGGCCTGCAGCGATCGCCGGCCTCGGACTCGTTGGCTGCATCGTGCTCATCGTGTCGCTTCCCCCCGAGGCGCTCGCGGTGGGCGTCGTGCTCCTCGCCAGCGGAGCCCTCGCCGGTCCTCGTCAGGTGGACGACGTCAGCGAGCGCTGAAACCGGCATCGACCGGCATGACCGCACCGGTCACCGCGCCGGCGTCTTCCGAGCACAGCCATTCGACACCGGCGGCGATTTCGTCGGGGTCCAGGACCCGCGTGTCGATCTGGTTGGCGACAAGCCCTTCGGCGTTGCTCAGTCCGTAGACCGCCTGGCTCGGTGCGAGCAGCGCGGTGTCCGTGGTCCCCGGCTCGACCACGTTGGCGGTGACACCGGTGCCGGCAAGCTCCGCCGCCAGGCTCCGAACCAGCGTTGCCACACCGGCCTTGCTTGCGGCGTAGCCGGCGAGTTGTGGCGTCGCTTTGGACGCCGTCGCCGAGCCGAGGGCGACAAACCTTCCTCGGCGCGGTGCAGGGCGGGCCAGCAGACGGGGCACAGCCACTCGGGCCAGATTGGCGACACCGCCGACGTTCACATCCATCTGCACGCGAAGCGCATCGGGATCGGACTCCCACAGCGGCGCGCCACCAACCAGCACACCAGCAGCCGCGATCGCTGCGTCGAGCTGCGGCAGGCTTGCGACCGCAGCCTCCAGGTCGTCGACCGACCGAACATCGCCGACGAACGCAACCGCACCGGTTCGTTCAGCGACGGAATCGAGGTCCTCCCGGGTCGCAAGCGAATAGGCGACGGCCGGATCATCCCGACAGGCGTCGACGAGCACCAGGTCCCACCCGGCCGTCGCAAAACGGTCGGCGATGGCAGCACCGATCCCTCGACCGGCCCCCGTGATCAATGCGATGGGCATCTCTCGACCCTACCGGGCACCCCGGGCGGAGCTCAGGGCTCGAGAATCGAGAAGCGCTGCGTGCCGTAGGTGAGGTTCCCGGTCAACGCCACGCCGACACCGATCTGGTGATAGCTCTCCCGCAGGATGTTCGCTCGGTGACCCGAGCTGTTCATCCACTGATTCATCATCTCTGCCGCATGTTCGCGGGCGGTCGCCGTGGTGTGGCCACCGAGCCAGTAGTTCTGGGCGATGTTCTCCCCCACGTGCCACTCGAGATTCGGGTCGTGCTGGAAGCTCGAGGCCGTCGTGAGGTGGGCAGACCAGGCGCGGCTGCCGTTACCGAGCGAAGGGTTCTCGGCCAATGGGGCGACCCCGGCTCGGTCGCGCTCCACGTTGACGAGGCGAACGATCTCTGCCTCCATCGCTGCGACCCACTGCGCCGACCCGATCGGCTCGTGCAGGTCCACCGACGGTTCGTCGCTCTGCGTTGCGGCCAGTCCGTTGACCGTCTCACAGTTGGTCTCGGCCTGATCGTCGATGCACCGGTCGGTTCCGCGACCGCCGATGATCGCATCGGCTCCGTAGCCGCCCTTCAAGATGTCGTCTCCACCGCCACCGTGCAGAAGATCGGGCCCGGTGCCGCCAACCACACGGTCGATGCCACCTTCACCACGAATGATGTCCTTGCCCCGACCGCCGTAGATGACGTCTCGGCCACCACCGCCGCAGATGATGTCGTTGCCGGCGTACGACCGAATGACATCCCGTCCGGGCGTACCGACGATCACGTCGTCGCCGTCGGTTCCACGAATCACGACCCGACGGCCGTCGTCCCGGGGTGTCGCAACGATCGTCGCAACGTGACCTTCGCACCTCACGATCGCAGCAGATGCCGGGGCTCCGGAAGCCAGAACGGAGGCGAGTAGTGCGCAGATCAACAGTGAGAGGCGGGCCTTCATACACAAGTGCTGCGGCATTTTCGAGCGCGGCCTTTAGAAAACGTTCATCAAACCGACATGTTCGAAGGGACCGGTGGACTATTCACGTTGCTCGGCAGAGACCCGATATCCATGCCGAACATCACGACACCCGAAATGGCGGCGAACCATGACGACACCCGAAATCGGCGGCCGAGCCGCTCTCCCACAGGTGATGGGAGAGCTGTGCGATCCGCATCAGTCCCGACCGATCTATCCGGGGGACAAGCGTCGGGAGCATGTCGATTGCCCGGGTTGGTGGCCCGAGAAGGGCACGCCGAATTCGAAGGGCATCGTGTGCAGCTGTGCATGCCACGTCAACGACCCCGCAGGCCCCAAGACCTGAGACGGCCGACAGTGCCGGATCCGTCTAGTCGACGTCGGAATGCGGAACGTCCCCAACAGCCGCCTGTAGGCGATCCAGCTCCGCCCGCAGTTCGAGCGTGATGGCCTCGGTGCCCGGCCTTCCGTGGATGTTGTCGACCTCCATCGGGTCGGCCACGAGATCGAAGAGCTCCCACTCCACCGGATTTGCCGGCTCCTGCGCGCCCGGCTGACCGAGTGGGTCGTTGTAGTAGCAGATGAGCTTGTGGGTCCTCGTGCGCACCCCGTAGTGGGCGGGAACCGCATGCGCTCCATCGTTGTGCATCCAGTACCGGTAGTACATGGAGTCCGGCCAGTCGTCGGGTCGCTCACCTTCGAGAATCGGGGCGAACGATCTGCCCTGCACGTGCGACGGCACGTCGACGCCCATCAGATCGAGCAACGTCGGCCCGAAGTCCACGTTGACGACGATGTCGTCGCTCGTCGTGCCCGCGGCCACCCGCGCCGGATGGCGAATCATCAACGGCATCGAGAGGGACTCCTCGTACATGAGCCGCTTGTCGAACCAGCCGTGGTCGCCGAGGAAGAACCCCTGGTCCGAGGTGTAGACGACGATCGTGTTGTCGGCCAGACCCGCGACGTCCAACCAGTCGAGGATGCGTCCGACGTTGTCGTCGATCGACGCCACGACCCGCAGGTAATCCTTGATGTAGCGCTGATAACGCCAGTCGATCTCCTCATCCAACGTGAGGCCGGGCGGCACGGTCGCCTTCAGATCGGTGATGGGGTT
>CALBVR010000128.1 GCA_937969565.1 uncultured Acidimicrobiales bacterium
ACGGTGACGTCGAGTCCGCGGCCCACACCGTCGAGCGCCGGGGCCTTTACGCAGACATCGAACGCGAGCCCGACCACCGTGATGGCGGTGATCCCGTGCTCGTCGAGAATGGCCGCCAGCTCCGTCGGCGATTCGGCCCCGGTGTCGACGTCGCGCATCGAGAAGCCCGAGTAGCCGTCCTCTCCGCCGGTGCCTTTGCGAACGACCGGGCCGGCGATGCGCAGGTCGGGATGTAGCTCGGCTCCCCAGGTGTCTCGGACGCAGTGCGTCGGCCAGACCCCGCCGTGATCGATGAAGTGGGGCGTCTCTGGCGGGTGCCAATCCTGGGTGTAGACGATCAGCTGGCCCCGCTCGGCGGCGGCATCGATCGCGGCGTTCGTGGCGTTGACGACCTCGGGGCCGCCCTGCACGAACAGGGATCCGTCGGGGTCGGCGAAGTCGTTCTGCACGTCGACGACGACGAGCGCCGAGGTCGGGTCTGCGTTCGAGGTGGGGGCCGGTTCGGTGGTCGAGTCAGCGATTTGGCTCACACACCGAGGGTAGGCACTGCCACACTGGTCGTTCCATGGAGAACGGTCACACGACGAACGCAGCGGAGCGAGTGCAGCAGTCCAAGCGAGCCCTGCGCCATGAGCTCGCCGAAGGTGCCCTGTTCACCGACCAATACCAGCTCACGATGGCGCAGCTCTATTTCGAGCGCGATCTGCACGAGCGGCCGGCCCAGTTCGACCACTTCTTTCGCAACAACCCCGACTACGGCAGCCATCAAGCGGGCTTTTGTGTCGCCGCCGGGCTCGAGTGGTTGCTGGACTGGATCGACGCGGCGCGCTTCACCGAGGCCGTTCTCGCCCCGTTGCGGGCGCAGGTCGACGCGTCGGGAGCCCCCGTGTTCTCCGATTCGTTCTGCAACTGGCTGGCCGACATCGGCTCGTTCGAGTCACTGTCGATCGAGGCGGTGCCCGAGGGCCGGGTCGTCCATCCGGGTGCGCCGATGACGGTCGTGCGCGGCCCGTTGGCCGTGGCCCAGCTGCTCGAGACCGCGTTGCTGAACCAGCTCAACTTCCAGACGCTCATCGCCACCAAGGCTTCTCGGGTCGCCGAGGCCAGCCGCGGCCGTCCGGTACTGGAGTTCGGCCTTCGGCGTTCCGCTGAGTTCGGGGCAAACGCCGCCACCCGCGCCGCACTGGTCGGTGGAGCGGAAGCGTCGTCGAACGTGGGGGCCTCCTACCTCATGGGGCTGAATCCTCGAGGCACGCACGCTCATTCGATGGTGCAGGCCTTCATGGCCCTCGGCGAGGGTGAGCTGGGCGCGTTCCGGGCGTACGCCGATTCATACCCGGATGGCTGCCTTCTCCTCGTCGACACGATCGACACGCTGGGTTCCGGTGTGCCGAACGCCATCACCGTCTTCGAGGAGCTCAGGGCGAAGGGGCATGAGCCGGTCGGCATTCGTCTCGATTCCGGCGACCTCGCCTATCTGGCGATCCAGTCAGCGCTGCAGCTCGACGCAGCCGGGTTCGACGATGTCGGCATCGTGTTGTCGAGCAGCCTCGATGAGCTCCTCATCTTCCAGATCCTGGCCCAGATCGATTCCGAGGCTCCTCGCTATGGCCTCGATCCGGCGCGGCTCGTCGCCCGGCTCTCGATGGGCGTCGGGTCGAAACTCACGGCGTCGGAAGGCCACCCCTATCTCGACGGCGTCTACAAGCTCGTCTCCATCGAGCAAGACGGCGAGAGCAAACCGGCGATCAAGGTGTCGGACACGCCAGCCAAGACACCGAATCCCGGTGACAAGTCGCTGTACAGAATCTATGACGCTCGTGGCCGCTCGACGGCCGACCTGCTGACCATCGCGGACGCTGATGCGCCCTCGGGCGACGCCGAGATCGAGCTTCGTCATCCGACCCAGCCGAACACCCGGCGTCGTCTCGCGCCCGACGATGTGTCGGAGATCGAGCCCCTTCTCACCGACGTGGTGGTCGACGGCTCGAGAGTCGCCGAACCCGCACCGTTGGACGAACTGAGAGCACGGCGTGTGCGTGACATCGAGCGTCTCGACCCCGGTGTTCGCCGTCTCGTGAACCCTCACCGCTACCACGTCTCGCTCAGCACGGACCTGTTCGACTTGAAGCAGTCGCTGGTGGAGACCGCCCTGCGGGGTTGATGCGCGGTTCCAGATCGTGGGACCGACACCCCGATTTGTGACGAACGTCATACGCTGTCATCGTGTGACGGTTTTGCGTCGCCGAAGTTTCGTGCGCGAACGCGTTGCTTGGGCCTGCGATATCGTCCCGTGTTCCAATTGAACCGAGGTCGGCGCACCCCGTGACCGGCCACTGGGGAGAGACATATGAAAGACAACAAGTTCGTTGGTCTTCTGAGCATCTTGTTCGCGTTCTCGCTCGTTGCCGCCGCCTGTGGTGGTAGCGACAGCGATGACGCTGGCAGCGATGACGCAGAGACGTCCGAAACCACGGCTGCTGAAGAAGAAGAAGCCATGGAAGACGACGAGGCCATGGAAGATGATGAAGAAGCCATGGAAGACGACGAGGCCATGGAAGACGACGAGGAGGCGATGGAAGACGATTCCAGCGCCACCGTCGAGGCTGCGCCGACTTGCACCGGCGAGAGCAATGGCGTCCTCGAAATCGGTGGACTCCTGCCCGAGACCGGCAACCTCGCATTCCTCGGCCCGGCCGAGTTCGCGGGTGCTGAGCTCGCCGCTGCTGACATCAACGCCGCTGGCGGTGTGCTCGGCAACGACATCGTGTGGTCGCCCGGCGACTCCGGCGACAACGGCGACGTGGCCAATGCCACCGTTGACCGTCACCTCTCCGGTGACGTCGACGCCATCGTCGGTGCCGCCTCCTCCGGCGTCTCCTTCACCGTGATCGACAAGATCACCGGCAACTGCAAGATTCACTTCTCGCCTGCCAACACTTCCCCCGACTTCACCGACTACGCCGAGGACGACCTGTACTTCCGTACCGCTCCTTCCGACGTGCTCCAGGGCCGGGTTCTCGCTGACCTCATCGTTGCTGAGGGTTCCA
>CALBVR010000129.1 GCA_937969565.1 uncultured Acidimicrobiales bacterium
ATCTCGATGCCCTCTTCGTCGAAGGCCTTCTTGATGCGAGCTCGGATCAGGCGGGCCACCGCCCACTGCTCCGCCGGCTCGGTCCTCACCGTTGCGCTGATGACGACGGCGCTCTCGCGGAAGGCTTCGACTCCCAGCACCTCAGGCTCCTCGGTGATGGTCGCCTCTTTGCGGTTCTCCTGCCAGATCTCGTCGAGCACCCGCTTGATCACCAGCGACGCCTTGTCCACGTCGGTGTCGTAGGCAACCTCGAACTCCATCCGTGACTTCGAGTACAGCTGGGAGAAGTTGCCGACACGACGGATTTCTCCGTTGGGCACAACCCACATGACACCGCCCACGTCTCGCAGGCGGGTCGTCCGCAGACTGACTTCTTCGACGGTGCCGACCGCTTCACCGAGATCGACCACATCACCGACGCCGTAGTGATCCTCGACGATCACGAAGATTCCCGCGAGAAAGTCCCGCACAACGGACTGCGCACCAAAGCCGATGGCGATGCCGGCCACGCCGGCGCTCGCAATCAACGGCGCCAGGTTGATCGACAGCTCCCCGAGCACGAGGAACGTGGCCACCGTCCACACGACGATCGACACGACGCTGCCGAGCACGTCACCGAGCGTCAACGCACGCTGCTTCGAGCGCTTCTCCTGCTCGTCCAGCATCGCAAGCCGGCGCACGCTTCCCCAGACCGGATTCGACTCCTCGTCCTTCGCCCGGATGCCACGCTCTGCGACCTCACTGGCGAACCGTTCCACGATCTGGCGGCCGATCCGCGACGCAAACCAGGCAAACACGAGGATGGCCAGGATGCGCAACGGCGCATCGAGCGTCCAGTCCACCACTCGGGTGAAGGTCTCGTTGCCGGTCCATTCGAAGACCTGTTCGCAGACGAGCCTCGGCTCCTCACCACAGGCGTCAGTCAGGGTCACGGCGCTCCTTCCCGCAGATGCGTCTTCACATCTTTGCCGGGGCGTACGGCGCCGCCGGGGACCGTCTCGCAGATTCACGTCGGCATGCTCCGGCCACCGTGCGTGCTCGTCTAACGTCAGTTCCGCCGCCCACCTGACGGAGCCCGCCATGAGCGACATCACCGACACCCAGAGCAACTGGTTGTCCGAGGACGAACTGGCCACGATGCGGGGCAAGATGCCCGTCATCTACATCAACGCGATCCCGGTCCTGACGGACGATCTCGGCATCGTCACGCACATCGGGCTGCTGCTGCGGCTCGGCCCGGACGGGTCGGTCAACCGCGAAATCGTCGCCGGACGCATCCTCTACGGCGAGCGTGTGCGCGATGCGCTCCTTCGGCACTTGGAGAAGGACCTCGGCCCACTCGCCCTGCCGCGGATCCCTCCGTCACCCCAACCGTTCACGGTCGCCGAGTACTTTCCCAACCCGGACATCACCGGCTTCCACGATCCGCGACAGCACGCGGTGAGCCTCGCGTACGTCGTGCCGGTCGAGGGAGATTGCGAACCGAGCCAGGATGCGCTCGATCTGGTTTGGCTGCGCCCTGACGAGGTGGTCAGCCCGACGGTTGCCGCCGAGCTGTCACCGGGACACGAGAAGCTCGTGCGTCGGGCACTCGCCCACGTCGGACGACTGCCCTAACTTCCCACGCGCTCGATCTCGCCAGGCCGGCGTCACGGCCTGTCATGGTCGGGTTTCACGTTCCCACGCGCCCGATCTCGCCAGGCCGGCGTCGGATCAGATTTCGCGGCGCTTCATGAGGTCGCGCAGCATGTCGGCGAACGGACCGCCGAGTTCGGGATGGTCGAGACCGATCTCGACCTGCGCCCGGAGGAAGTCCAGCTTCTGTCCGGCGTCCCAGCTTCCGCTGTCGCCAACCGTGCCGTAGAGACCGCTGCCACCGTCGCCGGCGATCATCGCCATCGCGTCGGTCAGCTGGATCTCGTTGCCGACACCAGGCGTCACCTGATGGAGGTGCTCGAAGATGTCGGCGGTGAACAGGTAGCGACCCATCACGGCCAGGTTCGACGGTGCAACGTCGGCGGCCGGCTTCTCGACGATGTGGGGGATCTTCACAACGCCGTCGGACACGGGCTCGGCAGCCGCGCATCCGTAGCTGGAGATCTCCTCCATCGGAACCTCGCGGAGGGCCACGACCGAGCTGCCGGTCTCCTGGTAGGCATCGACCATGGACTGCACGGTCTGGCCGCCGTTGCACATGATCTCGTCCGGCAGGAGAACCACGAACGGCTCGTCACCGATGTGCTGCTCCGCCTGGAGCACCGCATGACCGAGTCCCAGCGGCTCGCCCTGACGGGTGAAGTGGAACTTCGCCATGTTGGTGATGTCGATGATCTCCTGCAGCGGGCCGGTCTTGCCCTTGCGCTCCAACAGGGTTTCCAGC
Organism: uncultured Acidimicrobiales bacterium; assembly: GCA_937969565.1. Taxonomy (GTDB): domain Bacteria; phylum Actinomycetota; class Acidimicrobiia; order Acidimicrobiales; family SHLQ01; genus SHLQ01. The sequence goes on from CALBVR010000129.1 coordinate 2,381, forward strand.
TCGAAGTTGCGATCGAAGTGATCCTCGAGTGCCTTCTTGGCCGTGCCCGTGATGATGAGCACGTCCTCGATGCCGGCCTCGACGGCCTCCTCGACCACGTACTGGATCGCCGGCTTGTCGACGATGGTCAGCATTTCCTTGGGCTGCGACTTGGTGGCGGGCAGGAAGCGGGTACCCAAACCGGCTGCCGGGATGACGGCTTTGCGAACTGGAGCTGGCATTTCGGGGAAACCTCCGAGAGAAACGAACACAGAACCATCGGCGCATTCGCCGAATCCTGAAGGATTCGCCGTCCGTCAGCGAACGGTGTTCTCGCTCCCGCTCACGAGCCGTTTGATGTTCGCCCGATGGCGCAGAAGGATCAGACCGCTGACCACGAACGTGGCGACGAGTTCGATCCAGTGTTGGTATCGGAAGATCACCAGAAGCGGCATGAGGACGGTGATGACCAATGAACCGACCGATGCGGTTCGGGTCTGGCGAACCAGCACGAGAAACAGTGCGACGAGCGGCAAGCCGATCCAGGGAAACAGGGGGAAGGAGCCGCCCGCACCGGTCGCCACGCCCTTGCCGCCGCGTAGGAATCGGGCAAACGGGAGGATGTGGCCGGCGGTGGCGGCGACCCACACCACAGCCGCCCAGCGCCGGTCCAACACCAGCAGGGTGAGGGACACGGGGATGAAGCCCTTCGCTGCGTCCACGAAGAACGTGAGCAGGCCGTAGGCGGCCCCGGAGGTTCGGTACACGTTGGAGGCTCCGGGATTCCCCGACCCCTCCTTCGAATGGTCGTGTCCGGAGAGCATTCCGATGATGCGTGCAGTCGGAAAGCTGCCCGCGAAGTAGCCCGCGATGATCAGGAGCAGACCTACGAGGGGTTCGGACACCGCCTCATGTTACGCCGAAGCTGCCGAACTGTCGGAACGACAGACTCCCGCGGGAACAGGGCCGCCCGGGTTGTTGTTGCACAGCTTCGGTTCGATACTGCTTTGGTGGCTCCGCCGGACGGATCGGATCCACACGAAGCTCACAGGGACACACCAGACATGCCTACCTATCAGTACCGATGCAGCAACTGCGGTGAGGAATTCGAGAAGGTCCAATCGTTCTCCGACGATTCGACTCCGAAGTGCCCGGGTTGCGGCACCCGCTCGAAGAAGAACATCTCCAAGATCTTCAGCGCCGTGGGCATCAGCTTCAAGGGCGACGGCTTCTACAAGAACGACCACGGCAAGAAGGGCGGCTCGTCCGGATCCTCCTCGTCGAGCTCGTCGTCCGACTCGGGCTCGTCCGACTCCAGTTCGAAGAAGGACTCAGGGTCGAAGAAGGAATCGGGATCCAAGAAGGACTCGAGCTCCTCGAGCTCGGACTGAATCCATCATCTGACGGCGAGCGACACGCGCCCGGTCGATCGCGCCGTCACGACGTTCGCAACCACATCGTTCGCAACCGCGAGCGTGATGGTCTCCTCGTTGGCATCGACGACCACGGCGGCCGGTCGCACGGCGAACGAACGACCTTCGGGATCGAAGGGGTCAGCAACCAGGATCACGTCGACCAGATCGCCGACGTGAACGACGGGGGTGGTTGCGTCCACCGGGATACCGATCGCGCGGGTACCCACCGGAACCTCGAGTCTGTTCGTCCGCATCGAGGCGACGTGGCGAGCCACCAGCACCTCTCCAGGATGCAGCGGAACAACGACACGCTCGTCGCCGGCCGGCACCCGACGCAGCGCGTCGTCGGGTACGACGGCTTCGGGCATCGGCCGCACCGCGAACTCGAGATCGCCAACTCGATCCCCCGCTGCCGCCACCTCCGTTGCGACGACCACGTCGACCGTCTGCCCCCAACGCGCCAGTGCACGGCGAGCGTCCTGTCGCTCGGAGAACAGGACCAGGGCCACGGTGAGGATCAGTGCCGCACCGACGACGCGTCGCAGCAGACGGTGGCGAACGGCGATCGCCCGCAAACGGGCGACACGGAGGCGGATCGGGAACGGCACGATCAACCGACCGGCTCGACGCCGGGGCGATCCGGCTCGACGGGAACCACTTCGTACAGAACGCATGATGCGTGACCTTCGGGTGACGCGACACGGGGGAAGTGTTCAGCCGATCCTAGCACCGGCAATGCCCGGTGCGCCGAGTGCGTCAGCGCGCGTACTCGGCGAGATCGCCGGGATAGTTCGGGTGGCCGTGGAGATCGGAGTCGTCCACCTCGAACACGCGGGCGATCGCAGCCGCTTCCCACGCCCAGTACCCGACGTAATCGGTTCCGGCGACGTGCGTGTCGTACCACCAGGCACGACGTTCACCGCCGTGGACCTCGTACCACTCGTCTTCGATGTATCGGGCCAGCCGATCCCGAGCCGCCCCCGGCCGACCGCCGATGGCGTGCTCGATGATCTCGTACAGACCACCGTGCCACTCCGGAAGTTGCAGTGTGCGCGATCGATTGGAACTCGGTGCGAGGCGAGCCAGGCAGAGGTCGGCGACCATGTCGTCCAGCCCGTCGCGTTCACGAAGGAAGCCGAGTACGGTCGCCGCCTCGACATCCCGGAACAGTGCGGCCAGCGCGCACAGCTGGATGGCCTCTTCCGCCGGCTTGTCGAAACCGTGGATGAGCAACGCGGCGCGGCCTCGCACCAGGGCGGAGAACGCCGGGGCCATGAGCTCCACCGGTTCCCCCAACGAGTAGCGGGCAAAGAACGAACGGAGCTCGGACTTCCACACGTGCACCTGCACCTGTGGCGCCTGACGCGTGGCGTGTTTCCCGGGACCGACGAGGCCGCTCAAGCGGGCGCGTGACTCGGCCTCAACCGCAATCAGGTTGATGAAGTACCCCTGCGACCGGTTTCGATCGCGAAGCTCCCACGTCTCATCGGGCCGATACTCGGTCCAGGATCGAGCATCTCCGGACCAGGATTCCCGTTCACCGAACAATCGCCGCAACGCCATGAAACCACTGTATGTGGTTGTCTGGGATCCGTCGAATACAGGATGTGGTGGCTCGAATGGGTCGAAAAGCTCTGCCCGAACGGGGAGCCGGGTGCCACCCTCGGGGTATGGACTCCTCCACGACGTACGACCTCCGACAGCTGACCGCCTCAGCCATCGAGCGGGGCGATCACGCCAGCGCCGCCGACATGATCGCGACGATGTTCGCCATGAACCCGAACGACGCAAACGCACACCGCCAATGGGCGCGTCTGCTCCTCGCCAGAGAGGACGTGGACAGCGCGGTCGAATCCATGCGACAGGCCGCCGAACTCGCACCCCTCGACCCCTCCATGCGAGTCGAACTCGCACAGCTGCTGATTCGGCGAGCCGGTCGGGAGCACACCCACTTCCGGGATCGTACGTGGAAGGCGGCACGGGCCGAAGCCCACCGTGCGCTCGCCATTCAGTCGAACCACGAGGGCGCCCACCGGCTCATCGACTGGATCGATGAACAGCGGCTCGTCGACTCGATCACGACCGCAGACCACACGCCGCACGTGATGCTTGAACGGACCACACCGGCTCGTCAGTTCAAAATGCCGAACACCACGTCGAGGATGGCCAACAACCACGCCATCCTGTGGGCGGTCGCCGTCCTCGTCCTGTTCTCGCTCCTGGTTCTCCGGCTCACCTGAGCCGAGTCTCGCTCAGATCACTCCGGCCGCAAGCAGCACGAACGCAAGCACGCCGACCGCCACGCGGTACCAGCCGAAGATCTCGAAGCCCTTCTCGTTGAGCCAGGTGACCATCCACTTCACCGCGGCCATCGCCGAGACGAAGGCAACGAACAGTCCGATGAGCGGCGTCGTCCATCCGAACGTGTCGATCAGCTGATCGCCGCCCTGCAGGCCTTCGTACGCCGTGGCAGCGGACAGCGTGATCAGACCGAGCAGGAAGCTGTACTCCACGGCGGCCCGGAGGGACAGCCCGACCAACACGGCGGCGATGATCGTGATCATCGAGCGGCTGACGCCCGGCCACATGGCGATCGCCTGCATCACACCGATGATGGCGGCTTGGCGAGTGGTGATCGTGGCCAACTCTTCACCGGCCTTGTCGAACCAGCCTCGCCGCGAGAGAACGAGAATCACGATGCCGCCGGCGATCCACGCAGCGGCGATCGGCCCGACGCCGAACAGCCGAGCCTTGATGGTGTCCTCGGCCGGAAGGGCGATGGCCACGGTGATCGCGAACGAGATGATGGTCGCGATCAGAATGCGGCGGCCGTCCTCGTCGCGGCCGAGCAACCCGTCGAGCATCTGACGCAGTCGGCCCCAGTAGAGAAAGACGACGGCGATGATCGCGCCGAGCTGGATGCAAATGGCGTACGTCTCGATCGCTTCTTCCACGGCCGGGGACTCGTCGAGGCCGAGAAGCGTGTTGGTGACGAGCAGGTGGCCGGTCGACGAGACCGGCAGGTACTCGGTCAGTCCTTCCACCAGGCCGAGAATGACCGCCTCGAGAACGGACAGCTCTGAGCCCGAGGAGTCCTGGAATGCGGCGCCGGCTGGCGTGGCCCACATGACGGTCACGATCATCGCAAGGACCGCAGCCGGCCAGGCGCGACGCGTCGAGGGCAGAGAGAGCATGTTCACAGTGTTCCTTCGGCTTGCGAACGGAGAGGTAAAGGGTCAGGTCCCGCTGAGCGAGACGTCCCCGATTGCGATCGGCACCGAGCCCGACCCGCCCGGCTGCCATTCGATGTCGGCTCCAACGGCGACGAT
>CALBVR010000130.1 GCA_937969565.1 uncultured Acidimicrobiales bacterium
CAGGATCGGTCGGTTGCCTGATCCTCGACGGCAGGGTTCCACCAACGGTCGTAGTGGATCACCCGGCTCGCCGCCGTGAGGTTGAGGCCCGTGCCGCCGGCGCGAAGCGAGATGAGCTGTACCGGCGGGCCGTCGCCACTCTGGAAGTCCGCCACCATGCGATCTCGCTGAATGCGTGTGGTGCCGCCGTGGAGGAACGGCGCGTCGACCGAGTGTCGGTCGTTGATGTGGGCGGAGAGCAGCTTGCCCATCTCTCGGTACTGGGTGAACACGATGACCTGCTCCTCGGACTCGAGGATGGTGTCGAGGAGCTCGTCGAACCGTTCGAGCTTGCCCGAGCGACGGCTCTCACCGACGGTCGGTTCGGCCAGGTAGTGGGCGGGGTGGTTGCACAGCTGCTTGAGCCGCGTGAGCGTCGCCAGGACGAGCCCTCGACGCTCCATGCCGGTCGATGTGGCGACGGTCTTGAGAAAGTCGTCCACGATCGCCTGGTAGAGACCGGCCTGCTCGGGTGTGAGGCTCGACCACTCCACCTGCTCGACCTTGTCGGGGAGGTCGGGCACGAGGCTGCGGTCGGCCTTGCTGCGCCGCAGCACGAACGGCGCCGTGAGGCGACGGAGCGCCAGCGTGGCGTTCTCGTCGTTTGCTGTTTCGATCGGGACGGCAAACGTCTCCCGGAACCAGGTGATGCCGCCGAGCATGCCCGGGTTGATGGCGTCGAGAATCGCCCAGAGCTCGGTGAGTCGATTCTCGACCGGGGTTCCTGTGAGGCCGATGCGCTGGAGCGACCGGAAGCTCCGGACGGTGCGAGCAGCGTTGGTCTGGTGGTTCTTGATCGCCTGCGCTTCGTCGCACACGACGACGTCCCAGTCGATGGCTGCGAACTCGTCGGCCACGCGGGAGGCGGTGCCGTAGGTGGTGATGACGACGTCGTGCTTCGCCGCCTGCTCGACCAGGTCGGCGCCGCGCGGGCGGTCCGGGCCGTGGGCGATGAACACCGACAGCTCGGGGGCGAAACGGGCGGCCTCGGCTTCCCAGTTGGCGACGACGGAGAGCGGGCAGATCACGAGGTGAGGGAGCGGCGCATGATTGCCGTGGAGACGATCGAGTGTTCGTTGCAGGAGGTGTGCGAGCGCCGTCGGCGTCTTGCCGAGACCCATGTCGTCGGCCAGACAGCCGCCGAGGCCAAGGCGCCCGAGGAACTGCAGCCAGCCGAGGGCGCGCCGCTGGTACGGTCGGAGCTCGCCCACGAACCCCGACGGTTCGTGCGCTTCCTTCAACTCGTCGTCTGGCAGGCCAGCGAGCAGCTCGGCCACCCAGCCATCTGCCGACAGGTCCTCGTCGCCGCTGGAATGGTCCAGTGCTTCGATCGATTGTCGCAGGAGTTCGGCGGGGCTCAGTTCGCTGGCGTGCTCCTGTTGATGATCCAGTCGACGCAGCACGCGGTTGATTTCGCGGCGATCGATCTGGACCCATTCGCCGCGCAGCGCCACCACATCGGCGGCAGAGTTTGCGAGTGCCTCGAGTTCTTCGGGGGTGAGCGAGAGGTCGCCGAGGGCCACGCCCCAGTCCACGTCGACCATCGCCGAACCAATGCCGACGCCCGGTGAGGAGAAGGTGGGCGCGGATGCCTTCGCCGTGAGGCGGGCGGACCGTTGGATCATGTCCGTGGGCGTGACGATGGGGAGGCCAGCGCGGCGACACACGGCCAGCGAGTCCGTCAGGAGATCGGACACGTCGGCGACCGGCAGTTCCAGTTCGCTCGGCTCGACCTCATCGGCGAGCGGTACGAACATTCCGAGCTGAGCGACGAGACGATCGATCAGCTGGGTCATGCGAATCCGCAGCGGAATCAGCGATGCCCCGTCGGCGAAGGCGAGTGCCGCGTCGGTACCGGACCACACATCGGCGAACCCGACGCTGGCACCGTCGGAGCCGACCACATCGAGCTGGAGCAGCCACGGTGCGAACGGCTGGTCCATCTCCGGCGGGAGCAGGCGGCCGCGAAAGGTGACCTCGGGGGCGCCTTCGATGACGCTTTCGACTTCGCTCAGCGCAGTCGACCATTCCGCAAAGGCGGTTTCATGTGCGGGTGTGTCGCCGATGAACACCCGATCGCGGCCCGAGAGCGCGGTGGTGACGCGGCGTAGCGCCACGACGGCGGAGGAGCGGGCCCGGGGGAGTGGTGGTCGCCAGTCGATCTCGGACAGCGTGCTTCGGCACAATCCGTCGACAAGGACGGTGACGAGCTCTGATGTTTGGGTGAGCGCCGGCCGATCGTCGAGGGCCCAGATTGCCGGCGGAGCAGCGTCGGCGAGCTGTTGGAGGGCAACGCCGACGGGGTCGTCCGTCAGAACACTCCAACGGGCCTCCCATCGCAGGCCCGACGTGCTCAGGGCCGGAAGCATGCGTCGAGAGGCCACGATCTCTCCGGCCAGCCGAACCGCGTGGTGAAGCCAGATGAGCGAGGCAGACCAGGTGTCGGTCGGCGAGCGGTGGAGCAGGACGTTCGCCAGGCCGTCGGCGTCGATCTCGAGCGCCGTGATCTGCGGCTGACCGATCGCGGCTGCCGCATCATCGGGCAGGGTGTGGCCCACGGCCCGATCCGAAACGAACGGGCGAATCGTGGAGCCGAGCGTGCGCTCACACAGCGTCATCACGTCGCCATAGGCGGCGTTGGGATTGCGACTCCACGCGCCGAATCCCGGACCGAGCCAGGTGACGACGAGGTCGTGAAGCGGGGGAGACGACTGGACCACCCATCCACGATAGCGATGTGCCCGACAAACGAATCGGCCCCCGCCGCTTTATGGGGCGAGCTTCTCGGAATCCAACCAGGCTCGGATGGACCGCAAACCGCTCGCGTAGTGATGCGACATCTGCTCGGGGCCGTACCGAAGGTCGGATGCAACGGGGCAGGCGGAGCGGGAGAAGCACTGGAACTCGCACTCGGACCCGACGGGGGCCCGGTGCTCGGCGCACGCTCGAAGGTCGAACGCCTCGCTGAGCGAGACGGCCTCGACCGGACAGGCGGAGACACAGGGCGCGTCCACACAGGATGAGCAGGGATGCGGCCCCGGCTCGGGGTCGGTTCTCAGCTCGAGGTCACAGACGAACGCGATGCGGTGGGCAATCCACAGGCCATGCGTCGGATGGATCGTGATGCCGAGCGGGGAGGGATTCCCCCAACCGACTGCGGTGGCGAGCTGTCCGAGGGGAAGCCGAACCGAGCCGGGATACACGATCGTCCATTCGGCGTTCGGTGCGTGAGAGGCGAACCAGTCGCTGACGAGCGTCCGGACCGTGTCGTCGAACGGATCGTCGGCATCGAGGTTGTGGCGAACGCTCCGATCCCAGAGGGTTCGGCCTCGCTGGCCGAGCAACACCAGGGAACGATGGCCGTGCAGATCGACTCCGTCGTCGGCGAGTGCGCGGCGCGCAGCGTCTCCCAGTTCGGTGAGCGGGATGGCCGCCTGCAACGCCAGGCCGGCCTCGGCGAGCTCAGGAAACAGCATCGGTGGTCGGGCGCGCGGCGGCTCGGAGGGCCCGTTGGAGGAGACGCTGATCGCCGAGCCGTCGCCGCAGCTCGTTCTCGAGACCCTTGATCGGATAGAGGTTCTGCGGCGCCCGGTTCTCCTTGTGGGGCTCGCTGGCGAACCGCGGCAAGGCCGCGGTGACCGTGTCGGCCAGCGACGTTGCGGCTTCGACCGTGCCCTCACCAGCGCTCTCCAGTCGGATGATGCCGGCCCAACCGTGCGTGCGTGGACCCGGCAGGCGCACGTACCAACTCCATCGGGCGAATCCGGTCGAACCGATGAGAAACATGGGGGTGCGCTGGCCGGCGTCGAGCGCGCCGACGACCCGCTGCAGCCGATCCTCCAGGTACTGCACGTGCTGCGTTTTGATCAGCCCGACCGCCCTCGCCGTGCGCCGGCCCCGCAGCGGGCCGTCGAAGACGATGAGGTCGTCGACGTCGACCTCGGGAACGATCGTCGTCTCCAGGTCGGTCATCAGCTCATGGATTCCGAGATACAGGTCTTCGGGCGACCCGGTCGACACCTCGTGATGTTCGTACACGCCGAGGTCGGTGACGATGTCGCCCACAGAATCGGCCGGCGGGGTGAACACGGCCCGTCGTACCTGCGCTCCGACGACCTCCGCCCGGCCGGGCGTGCAGACGACGGCGCCGGCCGCAACGGTTGCGCACGATCCCGGGAGCACCAGGCCGTCGTCGGTGACCCAGATGCGGGCGTCGATTCGTCGAACGCCGTCCACGAACCACATGGTGGGCGGGTTCGACAGGGGCGGTGGCGTGATCGGCGCCCACGCCGCAACCGGAACCTCGACTCCGGGCTCGACGACGTCGGTCGATGCGTCGAGCGCTTCGGCATCACCACCCGTGCCGTAGTCCGGATCCCACGACTCGACCGCGAACTCCATCAGCTGGCGTCCACCGCAGGCAGCCCGTCGATCGAGATGGCGTTCTTCTTTGCCCAGTAGGCCTCGATTTCTTCGTCGTCCTTGCCGTCCCAATGGTCGGAAAGCGTTGGACGCTCTTCGACGAAGTCCATGAACGGCACGGAGAAGCCGCAGGAGTTCGAGGTCCGGTCGATGTCCGCCACGATGACGGACCGGGTTCCGGGCGCAGCATCGAACTGCGCAATGAGCTCGTCGAAGTCGTCGTCGCCGGGACGGACGACACGCCCGGAGCCGTACAGCCGACAGATGTTGGGCTTGCCCTCGAATGCACAGAACATGAAGGTGATCCGCCCGTTGTCCCGGAGATGGGCGATCGTTTCGGCGCCGCTGCCGGTCAGGTCGAGGTAGGCGACCCGATGATCGTCGAGGATGCGGAACGCGTCGTAACCCTTCGGTGACACGTTGACCCGCCCTCCGTGGCTTGGCGCCGTCGCCACGAAGAACATGTGCTGTTTGGCGATGAACGCCCGCATGGGCGGCGTGATCGAATCGAAGGCCCGTCCCATCAGCTGGCCATCCAGTCGACCATCGTCTGGGCGATCAGCGGACCGCGATCCTCCTGAAGGAAGTGGCCGCCGCCCTCGATGATCACGTGGGGTTGTCCCTCCGCTCCGGGAACGTCACGCTCGAAGATGCGGTGCCCGCCGCCGGTCACCGGATCCTGGTCGCTGAATGTGGTGAGCAGCGGCTTCGTCCATGAGCGCAGCACCTCCCATGCGGCGAGGTTCGCTGGAACTGCCGGATCCTCCGGCGTCACCGGCACGAGCGCGGGCCAGATACGGGCGCCTGCCTTGAACGACTCGTCCGGATAGGGGGCTTCGTATGCCGCCACGACGGCGTCGCTCAGCTCGGTGGAGGTGGCGCCTTGCAGGATCATGCCGATGGGCAGGACGTCGACCGTCTGCGAGAACGTCCGCCACTGGTCGAACGCCTCCGACATGCCGTGGCCGGTCGGCAGTCCGGTGTTGCCGACGACGATCCGGTCGAACCGGTCGGGGTGCTCGCCGACGAGACGGAGACCGACAAGACCGCCCCAGTCCTGGCCGAAGAAGATCACGTGCTGCAGGTTGAGATGCTCGAAGAGCAGTTGGCGCATCCATTCGACGTGTCGGGCATACGTGTAGT
>CALBVR010000131.1 GCA_937969565.1 uncultured Acidimicrobiales bacterium
CGACTTCCTTCGTGATGGCGGCGACACAGTGGTCGCAGCTCATGTCCGGCACGGAGAACACGGCGGGGTTGGTCATGACGACTCCTGAGTTTGGGATTGGCGGTGGCCGGTGAAGTTGCGGAGGCGGAGGCTGTTCGAGACGACGAACAACGACGACAGCCCCATTGCGCCTGCGGCGATCATCGGGTTGAGGATGCCGAAGGCGGCCAGCGGGATCGCGGCAGCGTTGTAGGCGAAGGCCCAGAAGAGATTGCCCTTGATGGTCTGCAGTGTGCGGCGGGACAGGGCGATGGCATCGGCGACGGCCCGAAGGTCCCCGCTCACGATGGTGAGGTCGGAGGCCTCGATCGCCACGTCGGTTCCAGTGCCGATGGCGATGCCCAGGTCCGCCTGTGCGAGCGCGGGGGCGTCGTTGATGCCGTCGCCCACCATGGCGACCCGGGTGCCGCCTTCCTGCAGGCGTTGGATCACTTCGGCCTTCTCGTTCGGGTGCACCTCGGCGATCACGTCGTCGATGCCCACGGCGGCTGCGACCGCTGCGGCCGTGCGCTGGTTGTCTCCGGTGAGCAGCGTGACGGAGAGGCCTTCCGCCTGGAGCGCAGCAACGGCGTCGGCCGACGTGGCCTTGATGCGGTCCGCAACCACGAAGACCACCTCGGCGGTCCCCGACCGCCCAGCGAGCACCGCCGTCTCTCCACGGGCCTCGGCTGCGACGGCGGCCGCTTCCACGTCGGCGGGCACCTGATCGAACAGGCCGCGGCGACCGACGGACACAGCTGCGCCATCGACGACAGCCCGCACACCGGAACCCGGCACGTTGGTGAACTCGTCGACCGCGAGCGGATCGACCCCAGCAGCGGCGATCGCCCGAGCGATCGGATGCTCCGAACGACGCTCGGCGGACGCCGCCAACTGCACCACACGGTCCTTGTCTGCGGCCTCCAGTTGCGGTGCGACGATGTCGGTGAGCGCCATGGCGCCCTCGGTGACGGTGCCCGTCTTGTCGACGACGACGGCGTTGACCGTGCGGGTGTCTTCGAGGATCTCGCCACCCTTGATGATGACGCCGAGCTGTGCACCCCGGCCGGTGCCCACCATGATCGCCAGCGGCGTGGCCAGCCCGAGTGCGCATGGGCAGGCGATGATCAGCACGGCGACGGCTGCGGTGAAGGCGTCATCGGCCGCGTTGTCGAGCACGAGCCATGCCACGAGCGTGACCGCGGAAATCACGATCGCGAGCGGAACGAAGACGGCGGCCACACGATCGGCGAGCCGCTGGACGTCGGCCCGGCTTCCCTGCGCCTGGTCCACGAGTTGGATGATCTGCGCGAGCGCGGTGTCGGACCCGACCCGCGTCGCTTCGACCACGAGCGAACCGTTTGCGTTGATCGTGGCACCGATGACCTCGTCGCCGGGAACCACATCGACCGGCACCGGCTCACCGGTGACCATGGAGGCATCCACGGCCGAGCGGCCGTCGACGATGACACCGTCCGTTGCGATCTTCTCTCCCGGCCGAACCACGAATCGCATGCCCACGGCGAGGTCGTCGAGCTCGATCTCCCGCCCGTCTTCGAGGAGTGCGGTGCGGGCACCGAGGTCGGCCAGCGCCCGGATCGCGTCGCCCGTCCGTCGCTTGGCCCGCAGCTCGAACCACTTGCCGAGAAGGATGAGCGTGACGATGACGGCGCCGGTCTCGAAATAGACGTGCCCGTCGCCCACGTCGCCGATGAGCACGACGGCCGACCACAGGAGGGCCGAGAGCGAACCCATCGAGACGAGCGTGTCCATCGTCGTGGCGCGCTGGCGAAGGTTCAGCCAGGCCGCCCGATGAAATGGCCAACCGGACCACAGGATGACCGGGGTCGTGAGTGCGGCGACGAGCCACTCCCATCCGTCGAATCGCAGTGCCGGAATCATCGACAGCACCATGGCGGGGACCGTGAGGATGACGCCCACGAGGAGTCGACGGCGAAGGTCGGCCTCTCGGCGGCGCTCTGCTTCCTCGGTCTCGTCGGACCGGATGACCGAGTAGCCGAGCGCCTCGACCTCGGCTCGAATGTCAGCCGCATCGAGGCTTCCGTCGTGGATCACGACCGCCCGACCGTTGGCGAAGTTGACCTGGGCGTCCGCGACCGCGTCGAGCTTTCCGAGGCGCCGCTGGATACGACTCGAGCAGGCTGCGCAGGTCATTCCATCGATGGTGACGTCGGCGCGAACGCCGAGATCCGTGGTCATACGTTCAGTCTAAAGCTTCCATTCGACTGGAAGGTCAAGCCGTGTCGAGTGTCTCCACGATCACCTGACAGCGGTTGGGGTCGGTACATGCCGCCGGATCGAGCCCCTGGGCCCGATTCGCGAGCGTGGACAGCTCCGCCCGAGCCGATTCCAGCTGCTTCATCTGTGCATCGATCACACGAATTCGCTCCTCCAGCAGGGCGGCGGTGTGCGAACACGAACGCTCACCGGCGCCCTTCAGTTCGAGCACCGAGGCGATCTCGCTCAGCGTCAGACCCGTGGCCTGGGCATCCCGAATGAACCGCAGCCGCTCCGCCGCGGCGTCGTCGTAGTCGCGGTAGCCGCTCGCCGTTCGCCCGGGCTCGTCGAGCAGACCGATCGATTCGTAGTACCGAATCGTCTTGGCGGTGACCCCGCACTGGTCGCCCAGCTCCCCGATCTTCATGGGGCCAGCCTACCAACCTTCCAGTCGACAGGAATCTCGCAAAGTTCTCGGCCCGGCGTCGAATCTGCCACCCTTGGCCATGGCCGACCCGCTGCTCGAACCCTTTCAGCTGAAGCACCTGGCGCTGCGGAACCGCATCTTCTCCTCCGCTCACGAGCCCGCCTACTCCGAGGAGGGCATGCCCAAGGACCGCTACCGGCTGTACCACGAGGAGAAGGCAAAGGGTGGCGTGGCGCTCACGATGACAGCGGGATCCGCCGTCGTCGCCGAAGACAGCCCGCCCGCCTTCGGAAACCTCCACGCCTACGACGACGCGATCGTGCCCTGGATCCAACGGCTGACCGATGGCGTGCACGAGCACGGTGCCGCCTGCATGATCCAGCTCTCCCACCTCGGCCGCCGAACCAGCTGGTCGCACGACGATTGGCTGCCGGTGGTGGCCCCCTCCCCCATTCGGGAAGCCGCCCACCGCGCGTTCCCGAAGGAAGCCGAGGATTGGGACATCGAGCGCATCATCGGCAAGTACGCCGACGCCGCCGAGCGGATGCAGGCGGGCGGCATGGATGGCATCGAACTCGAGAGCTACGGCCACCTGTTCGATGCGTTCTGGTCCCCCCGCACGAACCATCGCGACGACGAATGGGGCGGGACGCACGAGGGTCGGCTGCGCTTCCCGTGGGAGGTGCTGCGAGCCATCCGGGAGCGGGTCGGCGACGACTTCATCGTCGGCCTCCGCATGGCGATCGACGAAGCGGTGCCGGACGGGTTCGACGTGAACGTGGGCCTGGACATCCTCCAGCGACTCGAAGCCGACGGGCTGATCGACTTCATCAATGTCATTCGCGGCACCACCACCAACGACGTGCTGCTCAGCGAGATCATTCCCATTCATGGCATGCCTGCGGCCCCGCACCTGGACTTCGCTGGCCTCGTTCGGGAGGCCACCGACCTCCCCGTGCTGCACGCGTCGAAGATCGATGATGTCGCCACGGCCCGGCACTCCATCGCCGAGGGCCGGGTGGATCTCGTGGGGATGACCCGGGCGCAGATGGCCGACCCCCACCTCGTCCGCAAGATCATCGATGGCGAAGAGGAACGGATTCGGCCCTGCGTCGGCGCCACCTACTGCCTGGACCGCATCTACGAGGCGGGCGAGGCGCTGTGCATTCACAACGCCGCCACCAGCCGCGAGGCGACGATGCCGCACGACATCCCGACGGCGGCAGCAAGCCGGCGAGTCGTGATCGTCGGTGCCGGACCTGCGGGTCTCGAGGCGGCCCGCGTGGCGGGCGAGCGGGGCCACGACGTCACTGTGCTCGAGGCGATGCCCTGGCCCGGGGGCCAGATCAACCTCGCCGCCAGCAACCCCCGGCGGGTGGACCTCGCCGGCATCGTGCAGTGGCGGGTGAGCGAACTCGACCGTCTCGGCGTCGATCTGCGGGTCGACACGATCGCCGACGCTGCCATGGTGGCCGACTTCGAGCCGGACGTGGTCATCATCGCCACCGGCGGTCAGCCGCAACTCCCGCCGCTCGACGACGGCGCCGACCACGTCGTCACCACCTGGGACGTGATCGGCGGAGACGTCACGCCCACCGGACAGGTGCTGCTCTTCGACGACCATGGCCGTCACTCGGCACTCACGGCGGCCGAGATGATCGCCCGTTCCGGCGCGGAACTCGAGATCGTCACTCCCGAACGAATGTTGGGCATCGACATCGGCGGCATGAATCACGTGCCCTACGCCCGAGCATTCAACGAGACCGACACCCGCATCACGCTGAACCAACGGGTCCTCGCGGTTCGCCCCGAACTCGGTCGCATGTGCGTCGAGATCGGCAGCGACCACTCGGCCCACCGGTCCGTCCGCCACGTGGACACCGTCGTCGTCGATCACGGCACCCAGCCACTCGACGAGCTCTATTTCGAGCTCAAACCGTCGTCGGCGAACCTCGGCGCCGTCGACTACGACGCGATGCTCAACGCCCGACCGCAACCGGCTCGCGGTGCCGACGCCCGCAACCCCGAGGGAACGTTCGAGCTGTATCGAATCGGCGATGCCGTGGCCAGCCGGAACATCCATGCCGCCGTCTTCGATGCGCTCCGGCTGATCAAGGACGTCTGATCGACGTCAGACGGACACGACCTGCGTGACGATCGGCGGGAGCTCCGCTTCGGGCAGCAGGTAGCGGGCCAGAAGGATCGTCTCGCGTCGGCCCTTCGTGTCGAGCCAATTCCCCGACCCCGGGTCGTCGGGCCCCACCAGCATGGTCACGCTGCCGTCGTCGTTCCGAAGCGCCTGCGCGTCGTTGATGCACACCCGCTGACCGTCCCGAAACTCGGGGGACTCGAGCCACCAGTTGTTGAGGTGCACGCTCCAGTAGCGGCATCGGGGTGGGTCGAGTTCGAGTTGGAGCGCCTGCCCCTCCTCGAGCTGCACGTAGCAGAGCTGATAGTGGTTGTGAGGTGTCCCGGCCATCTCCGAGACGAGCTCGGCGGCCGCCTCGCTCATCGTGTTGGGCCGGTCCCGCAACAGGGTCGAGAGCCGAACGGTGGCGTCGTTGCTGAAGCGAAGCCCGAACCCCATAAAGGCCAGGGCGACTTCGAGCGACGGAGCATCCAACTCCGGCCGGTGGCCTGGTGTGGGGGTGCGTTGTTCGACCGAGAAGGTGGCGTGTTGGCCGTGTGTCCGGTCGTGGCAGTACTCGCGGATGATGACGAAGGCGGTGTCGTCGGTGATGGCGAGGTGGTTTTCGCCACCGCCCTCGGACCCGACGGTGAGTGCGAACGTGCCGTCGGCTTCGATCGCCAGTTGACCGTCGTGCAGGTCGGCCACGAGGCGGTCCTCGAGCGATGCCCGGTATGCCGTGAAGGAGATGTACGGCGCTTCGCCGCGGGTTCCGGTGATTCGATAGGAGGCACCGGGTGTCACCGAGAACTGGCGGTAGATCGTGTCCGGGCAATCGGCGAAGATCTTGCGGGTCGGCGACTCGGGAAGGAAGAACTCCGGACGGGCGCCCCGGGGAAACTCGAGAAACTGCTCCTCCCGATACGCCAGTTGGCGGAGGAGGAACCGCAACGCGTCCACCCGATCGGCTTCTGTGGGTGCGGAGGCGAGCAGGTCGTGACCCATCGAACCGAGGTCAGCCACGAAGGAGTCCCAGGCGGCGGCCAACGAATCGCCGGTCGGACTCGCAGTTGGCTCTGGCGTCGTGTCGGTCACGGGCGGATCGTACTCTGGCAGTGTTCGCGTCGCAGGAGTCACCGTGTTTCATACCGCCGCCAAACGTCTGGCCAGCCTCATCATCGTCGGCCTCATCCTGGCCGCCTGCGGCGACGGCGGTGAAGGCGCCGAGTTCGTCGTCGACGGCGACACCGCCACCATGACCGGAGACATCGGCCCATCGACGCCCGACGATGTCCGAGCGCTACTCGAGGATCATCCGAACGTCTCGACCATCGTCCTGGCCGACGTGCCCGGCTCGATCGATGACGAAGCGAACCTGGAAGCCTCTCGACTCGTGCGCTCAGCCGGCCTCGCCACGCACGTTCCGAGCGACGGGGTGATCGCCTCTGGTGGCGTCGACTTCTTCCTCTCGGGAGTGGTTCGCACCTGGGATGCGGGGGCGATGTTCGGCGTGCACTCCTGGACCGATGGGGAGACCGAGGGAGCC
>CALBVR010000132.1 GCA_937969565.1 uncultured Acidimicrobiales bacterium
GCCGCCGACCTTGCCGAGATCGACGGCGGCACCGACAACGACCGCCGGCTCGTCGGTCTGTGGCTCGACGACTGGCGCATCTACCTCGGCGACCGAGAGACCCACGTGGGACGGCTCATCACCGAAGGCGACGTGCGATTCCTCACGAGCGAGGTCAACGGCGTCTTCATCAACGAACGCATGGACGGCTTCGCTCGGGTGAACGACCTCGACAACTGCGAGACCCCGGGCGACGTCTAGAGCGAAGCAAGCTCCGAGGCGAGCGCTCGGGCGGTGGCGATCATTCGGTGGGTGCCGGGGTCGAGGTCGTAGCGGTCGAGTTCATCGAACGGGACCCATCGAATGTCGGTGCTTTCGTGGTTGCCGTTCGGCTGCGCTCCCTCGGGGGCAAACACCAGGAATCGCACGTCGTAGTGCAGGATCGGATCGCTAGCCGCCGGCGCAACATTGTGGACGTCAAGATCGATGGCCGGATCAACGATCTCGAGACCCTCGATACCGGTCTCCTCCCACGCCTCGGTGAGGGCCACGCGGGCAAGGTTCGCCTCGCCGTCGGCATGACCGCCAGGCTGCAACCACCGCTTCAGCTTCGTGTGTTCGAGCAACAGCACGTGTGTCGCATCATGATCGAACACACAGGCCGATGCCGTCAGATGACCGGGCAGCGCCGAGCGAAGCAACGCATCGGGCTCGAGGGCGGTCAGCTGGAAGAAGTCCCGCTTCACCTCGGCCAACTCGTCATCGTGAATCGGTGCAATGTGGTGCCACGCCGCGCGGGCTTCGGAGCTGCCGACCATCGCCGGGTCGTTCCAGCCGTACCGCCTGTGCTCTCGCATCGTGTCTCTCCGGAGGGCAGCAACGGCCCGTTCATCGTCGTCTCAGCGAGCGGAAACCCACTCAGAATCCCGAAGGTACCAGCGCCAGGGCGTGTCGACGGCCACCGAGAGGCCAATCCTGGTGCTGGTCACGACCGCCGCAGGATCCGGCGGACCGGTCCGAGGTTCGATCCGCACGGCGGCCGCGCCATCGAACACGTCGAGGTGATTGTGCGAGCGATCGATCCCGAGCGCTGCGCACAGCTTGCCCGGTCCATTCGTGAGATCACGGCGACGGCGAACCGGTCGCAGGGTTTCCATTGCCGCGGTGTCGCCAACCGGTTCGAGGGCACGGATCAGTACCGCCTGCCCGTCGCCCGCTTCGCCAGTCACGACGTTGGCGCAATGGTGCATCCCGTAGATCAGGTAGACGTACAGCCGGCCCGGTGGGCCGAACATGATCTCCGACCGCGGCGTCGGACCACGGGCTGCGTGACTCGCCGGGTCCTCGGCGCCGCCATAGGCCTCCGTCTCCACGATGCGCCCGGCACCCGCAGGCCCGTACAGGGTCGCTCCAAGGAGCTCCTGTGCGACCTCGGTCGAATGCGCGGCCGGGTCGAGCATCGGCCGATCAGGCGATGGCGCTGCGAAAACGCTCGAGCTGCGCGGCGACGGCGACGGGGCCACCGGCGCCATGGGTCGTACGCCGGGTGAACGAAACGCCCGGTTCGAGCAGGGCCGCTGCTTCGGCGCCGAGCCGTTCATCGCCGGCCACGAGCTCGCTCAGCGAGCCCTTGCCTTCGAGGGCGTTGCGGACGTGTTCACCGACCACCGCGTGGGCATCACGGAACGGCATGCCCTTGGCGACGAGGAACTCGGCGAGATCCGTGGCGGCCGCGTACGGCGAGGACGCAGCCTCAGCCATGCGATCGGTTCGGAACGTCAACGTCGAGACCATGCCGTCGAGCGCAAGCAGCGTCAGCCGGACCGTGTCGACGGCGTCGAACAGCGGCTCCTTGTCTTCCTGCATGTCCTTGTTGTAGGTCAGCGGAAGACCCTTGACGCTCGCGAGGAATCCCGTGAGATTGCCGATCAGCCGGCCACCCTTGCCGCGGGCGAGTTCGGCGATGTCCGGATTCTTCTTCTGCGGCATCATCGACGAACCGGTGCTGAACGCATCATCGAGCTCGACGAAGCCGAACTCCGTGCTCGCCCAGAGGATCAGCTCCTCGCCGATCCGGCTCAGGTGCACGCCGATCATCGCCAGTGCGTAGAGGGTGTCGGCCACGAAATCGCGGTCGGCCACGCCATCGAGGCTGTTGTCGAAGACGGAGGGGAACTCGAGGTATTCGGCGGTCTGGAACGGGTCGAGGGGCAACGACGACCCGGCGAGCGCGCCGGCGCCGAGCACGCTCACATTCGTGCGGCGGCGGGCATCGGCGAGCCGATCCATGTCCCGCTGGAGCATCCAGCCGTGGGCCAGCAGATGATGCGCCAGCGCCACCGGCTGCGCCTGCTGAAGGTGGGTGTAGCCGGGAAGATGGGCGTCACCGACCGACTCGGCCGCGGAAAGGATCGTTCCCTGGAATCGGCGAACCAGATCGCTGATCTCATCGATGGCCGACCGGGTCCACAGCCGGACGTCGGTGGCGACCTGGTCGTTGCGGCTCCGACCCGTGTGCATCTTGCCTGCTGCAGGCGTCAGCTCGGTCGCCCGACGTTCGACGGCGGTGTGAATGTCCTCGTCGCTGGCCTTCCATTCGAATCGGCCCTCGGCGATCTCCGCCTCGACCGTGTCGAGCGCGGCGAGGATGTCGTCCCGCTCGCCATCGGTGAGGATGCCCACGTTCGCCAGCATCGTCACATGCGCCCGCGAGCCGTTGACGTCCTCACGGAACATCCGCTGATCGAACGGCAAGCTGTCGTTCAGCTGCTGCAGGGCTTCCGCAGGACCACCCGCGAACCTCCCGTGCCACAACTCGCCCCGCACTGCCGGCGGGGATCCCTCGGAGTCGACATGGTCGCTGTGCTCCGCTTCGCCCCGCACTGCCGGCGGGGACCCCTCGGAGTCGACATGGTCGCTCTGCTCCGATTCGCCCGGCGCTTCCGGCCGGGATCCGGCGGACCCGACATGGTCGCTCCGCTCTGCTTCGCTCCCCTCCGAGCCTCCCGTCATCAGGCTTGTCCTCGGGTGCTGGCGAGGGTGCGGAGACGGAGGGCGTTCAGCTTGATGAAGCCGTCGGCATCCGACTGGTCGTAGGCGCCGTC
>CALBVR010000133.1 GCA_937969565.1 uncultured Acidimicrobiales bacterium
GTCAGACCCCTATCAGGCGCTAGGGGTCTGACCCGGGGGCTGGGGCGCTTTGGGCTGGGGGCGTGGTTAGGCGGGGAGGAGTTCGTCTGTTTGGGTGGGGTCGTCGAGGT
Organism: uncultured Acidimicrobiales bacterium; assembly: GCA_937969565.1. Classification (GTDB taxonomy): domain Bacteria; phylum Actinomycetota; class Acidimicrobiia; order Acidimicrobiales; family SHLQ01; genus SHLQ01. The sequence continues at coordinate 111 of CALBVR010000133.1, forward strand.
TGACGGTCGGGTCGTCGTCGGTGCCTCGGAGCATCGTGGCGGTGCCGGCTGCGGCGAGGAGGGCGAGGCCGGTGGCGATGATCATCGAGAGGCTCCAACCGTCGAGGAACGCCGACGTGGCCGCTTCGGCAATCGGGAGACCGTCCGGCCCGAGCTGGGCGGCCACGGCCATCGCCTGGCCGATGCCCTCACCGACCGGCTCGGCCAGCTCCTCGGGCAGCTGCTCCGTGGTCGACTCGATGCTGCCGGCGTAGCCGGCGGCGAGAACCGAACCCAGCAGCGCCACGCCCAGGGCCGAACCGAACTCACGGACCGTGTCGTTCAGCGCCGACGCAACACCCTGCTTGTCGGCCGGCAGCGACTCGGTGATCGCCGTCGTGGCCGGGCTCATGGAGAGACCCATGCCGATACCGACGATGACCAGGCCGGGAAGGACGCTGAGGTACGACGGGTCGGCGCCGACGAAGGCGAGCGCAGCAAACCCGATGGCCAACGTGACGGCGCCCAGCGGCAGGATGCGGCCCAAACCGAACCGCTCCGCGAGACCGGGGGCAATCGGCGACAGGCCCATCATCGCCACGGCCATCGGGAGCAGGCCGCTGGCGGCGCCGAAAGCCGAGTAGCCCATGACGGCCTGGAGGAACTGGATGAAGGCGAGGAACACACCGAACATCAGCGCAAACAAGGCGAGGAGCGAGAAGGAGCCGGCGGCAAGGCGACGGTTCTGGAAGATGCGGATGTCGAGCAGGGGATGGTCCTGACGGAGCTCCCAACTGACGAATGCGGCCATGGCGATGGTTCCGCCGGCGAGACCGACGAGCGTGATGGGTTCCGTCCAGCCGATCTCCGGCCCCTCATGGACACCGAGCACGATGCCGCCGACGCCGAGGGCGCTGAGGAGTCCGCCGACCCAGTCGAGGGCGTGGGTTTCGCTCGAGCGGGTGTTGGGAACGAGCGCCACATTCAGCACGATGCCGAGCACGGCCATGACGATCGGGAGGACGAACAGCCATTCCCAGCTGGCGTAGTCGATCAGCAGCGAGGAGCTGAAGAGCCCGAGGATGCCGCCGGCGCCGGCAAAGCCCGCCCAGATGCCGACCGCTCGGGCTCGTTCGTCTTCCGGATACACGGAGGTGAGTGTGGACAGCGTGGCCGGCATGATCATGGCGGCGCCGAGGCCGGCGAGGCCGCGGAACGCGATGAGCTGGCCGATCGAGTCGGCGAAGATGCTGAGTCCGTTGGCGACCGCAAAGACGGCGAGGCCGATGGTGAGGATGGTGCTGCGGCCGATCCGGTCGCCGATTTCGCCGATGGGGAGCAGCAGTGCGGCCATGACGAGTGTGTACGCGTTGACCACCCACAGCAGTGCGGAGGTGGAGGCGTCGAATTCGACGGACAGTTCGTTCAGGGCGACGTTGAGCCCGGAGACGGAGGCGACGACGGCGATGAGCGCGAGGCACATCGTGACGAGGATCCAGGTGCGGCGTTGTGGGCTGATCTCGGCAACCCCCGATGGTGGGGCGCTTGCTGCGCTGTCGCTGATGCTGGTCATTGGTTCCCCTCCTGAGGGATGATTTCGGAAATTTGGTCTACCGGAAATCACTATTTCCGGTAATGTGAATTTCACTATGATCCCTTCGGATACGAAAAGCAACATTTCTGTATATGATTCGCCTATGACATCCGCCACGAGCTCCTCGACCCGAGGTCGTCCCCGGTCGTCCGATCGGACCGACGCGATCCTCGACGCGACCAACGAGCTCTGCCGTGAGCTCGGCTACGACGGGCTTCGGATGCAAGACGTGGCCGACCGTGCGGGCGCTGGCTTGGCCACGATCTACCGGCGTTGGTCGACAAAGGCGGAGCTCGTCGCCGCGGCAATCCGCCACAAGAACGTCATCGAGTTCGAACCGACCGGAGATCCCGTCGCCGATCTCCGAGGCATCGTCGCAGTACTGGCCGGCGACATCGGTACCGGCGACATGATCGCCGGCTTCCTCAATGCCATCCAGGAACACGAGGACCTCCGGGCGGCGCTCGTCGATTCCATCATGGGGGAGGTGCGGCCGATGCTGATGAATGTCATGTCGCAGGTCGCGCCCGGCGCCACATCCCTCGAGCTGCTCGCCGATTCGGTGCCCGGTGCGATCATCGTCCGCACGACGCTGCTCGGTCAGGACGTCGACCCGGCCGCGTACGCGGACGAAGTGGTCGAGCTGGTGCTGGCGCTGCGCTGACACCTGCCCGGCTGGTCGGGCAATGGGGGGCGCTCCCCGGTGCGCTTCCGAGCCGCCGATGCAAGAGTGCGGGCATGGACGCCCGACCCCTCGAGTCACACGAACAGACCCTCGAATCCATCTGGCGGCTGCTGGTGAGCCTCGGCATGCTGCTGGCGCTCAGCGCCGGCGCGGTGTTGGCGGTGTTCGCCGTGTGGCTGGGTGCCACTCGCCTCCTCGTCGGGACCGCTGCGGCCTTGATCGCGTTGCAGGCATTCCTGGCCTCGCTCTACTTCATCGCCGATCGATGTCGAGCGAAGGGTGGTGCGTTCGGCCTGGCGACCTCGTTCGGTCTGGTGGTCTTCTGCGCGGCCTTCTTCATCAGTGACGCCCAGCCGTTGCTCGCAATCCCACTGGCGTGGGCGCTTGCGTTCGGGTGGTGCTCGGCCCGCTACCGCGAGATCGGCAAGGAGCTTCGCGACGAGGCGCTGGCGACACTCCGGTTCCCCGATGGGATGGCCCCACCAGCCGTCGACCCCTTCGACGACACGTCGGAGGGTGAGCTCATGCCGCTGGGCTGAGCGCGCACCCTTCGATCGTGATGCGGTGCATGATGCGTCGTTGTCCGTGGTAGTCGTTCTGTGCGCTGTGCCACACGGCTCGGTTGTCCCAGAAGGCGACGGTCCCCGGCCGCCACTCCAGCACCTGCACGAAGCGTGACTGCATGGCATGGCGGTACAGCTGCTTGAGGATCGGTCGGGAGTCCTCGCGTTCCATGCCTTCGATTCCGATGGTGAACGTGGGGTTGACGTAGAGCGCTGGTCGGCCGCTGAGCGGGTGCTCGATGACCATCGGGTGGACGACATCATCCATGGCGTCGGCCACGTCGGAGTTGCTGTAGCGGCCTTCGAAGTCGTCCTGATCGCCGCCTCGATAGACGGCGGCAGCCCCGAAGGCGTGACGGGCGGAGTGGATGGCGCGGTTGGTGCGCACGAAGTCCTTCATTTCGTCGTCGAGTCCCTCGTACGCCGCGTACATGGAGGCGAAGTGGGTGTCGCCACCGCTGCTGGGGAGTTCGCGGGCAACGAGGATGGAACCGAGCGCCGGCTCGACGTCGTAGCTGTGGTCGGTGTGCCAGACCTCGCCGATGTTCCCGGTCTGCTCCGGCTCCTTGACGACCATGGCGATCTGCGGGTGGTCGTCGTGGGCGGTGAAGAAGCGGTTGATGTTGATGTCGCCCCAGCGTTCGGCGAAGGCGATGTGGTCGGTCTCGGTGAGCGACTGGTCGCGGATGAAGAGCAGGCCGTGGTCGGTGAATGCGGAGCGGACGGCGCTGAAGTCGTCGTCCGAAAGGGTGGCGAGGTCGACGCCGGTGATCTCGGCGCCGGCCTGTGGAAGTGGCGTGATCGTTGGTGCCATGCGTGTCCCCTCGCTGCTGTCTCTGGGGTCGATGGTAGGCGGTCGGGTGCGGCCATGACCACGGCGCGGGAACAGGCGCTCAGGCGGCAGCGGTGGCCGTGTCTTCGGCTTCGATCCGAGCCGTCTCGACGATCGCGAAAGAGAGGACGGCGAGCACGGCGACGATGCCGATGACCTGGGTGGCGGTGAGCGTCTCGTTGTAGAGCACCCGTGCGCCGATGACGGAGAGCACGGGCACGCCGAGCGTCATGAGGGAGAGGAGCGTGAGCGATACATGTTCGTGGGCCCAGCCGATGAGGAAGTGGCCGGTGCTGGGCAGGGCGATCAGGCCGAACACGTAGAACCATTGGCCGCCCTCGGGCAGCGGGATGCCACCGCTGTCGAGGAAGAACACGATGAAGAGCACGGGGGTGCCAGCGAGCAACGAATGGGTTTGCAGGGTGATGCCCGACAGTGTCTCTCGCGCCACCTTGCCGAGCGCGAAGTACATGGCAAAGAAGATGAGGGCGATGACGGCGAGGGTGTCTCCCCGCGGGTTCCAGCCGACCGAGCCGTCTGCTCCGAACACGACGGCGGCGACGCCGAACAACGCGATGATCGTGGTGATGATGAGCCGGAGCGAGATGCGTTCGGCGAAGCGGCGGGCGGCCACGCCGAAGAGCAGGAGCGGCGTGAGTGCGCCGATGATGGTTGCGTTGGCGACGCTCGTGTCCTTGATGGCGACGAAGAACGCGGCGATCTCGAGGGCGAGCGTGATGCCGACCGGTGCTGCGGTTTTGAAGTCGCTCCACCGCAGCGGGCCGACCCAGATGCGGTGGCCGATGGCGTAGGCGATCGACGCAATCAGGTAGCGCCAGAACGCGATCTGCGGGCCGGTGAGCTCGGTGCCGCGGACGATCAGGTTGCCTGCGGACCAGAACGTGATCGCGGTGAGAACGGCGATGCGGCCGAGGCGTGCGTTGGACACTCCGGCAGCGTACGGCCGTGGGTCACCAGTGCCGCAGGTCCACGGCCCATCTGTCGACGACCCGGTCCCCGTCGATGAGCCACATGGCCTCGTGGCGGGCGACGGTCGGGTCGATGTGGGCCGGCAGCAGGCGGGTCCGATCACCGACGTGCCATCCCGCCACTCCATCACGGGGCGCGAGCGTGGTGTGTTCGTCGCTGCAGAAGAACACGTCGCCGTCGGGCCAGGTCGGGTCG